>JBKJOI010000208.1:0-5542 GCA_046595695.1 Haliangiales bacterium
GTCTCGCTGTGGAGAGGAGACCTGGGCTGGCGGACCAAGGTGCTCACCGAGGCCGCCATTCAGGGCAAGACCGACGATCTGCGCGGTCTCAAGGAGAACGTGATCATGGGCCGGCTCATCCCGGCTGGCACGGGTCTCAACGCGTACAAGAAGCTGACCGTGCACTCCGACACGCTCACGGACGCCGAGGCGGCCGCGATCGGTCCGGCGGTCCAGCGCGTCGAACGCGCCGCGCAGCCCCTCGACGCCGAGTAGTCCCCGCTGGTTCAACGGCCGCCCGTCCGGGTGGTCGCTTGCTTCTCCCCACATCGACCTACGCGCCGCTCGTGACCCTGGTCACGGGTGGCGCGCTCGTGCGTCCGCGGAGCGCACGCCGCCTCGGGGCCGCGCAGTTGCCTCGAGGCGGGAACCGGAGCGAGGACGGCATGTTCCTGCGCGGCGGACCCAACTTCCTGCTCCAGAACGCGCTGCGCACCAACCCTCAGCCGTGGGCCGAGACCGAGATCGCCGACTTCAAATGGCCTGTTCAACCCGAGTCGCATCGACACCGTCGACCCGCCCCTTGCGCTGCGCGTCGGCGACTTCGACGGCGATCTCGTCGACGACCTCGCCATCGGTGAGCACGGCATCCTGAGCGGCCGCGGTGACGACTCGCTGTCGGTGCTGTTCGGCCGGCTGCAGGGCCCGCCCGAGGCGCCGGTGTCGATGGGACGCCCGCGCTACATCGAGTTCATGGAGCCCATGCGCATCATCACCGGGCTCGAGAACATCGACATGATCAGCGACCTGGTCGTGCAGTCGTTCGCCTCGTTCACCGAGGAGGGGCGGGATGATCGCTCGCTCGCCTTCCTCATCGGCAGCGCGCAGCGCCGGCTGCTGTCGCCGTCCGTGCTGGCCGAATCGGGCGGCGTACCGACAGCCCGAGCGGCGTGCTGGTCGGCCGCTTCGACGGCGCCGACGACACCCCCGACATGCTGGCGCTCGCGCCGCCGCGCCTGTGGATGGTGCCCGGCGCCGGCGAGGCGCAGTTCAACGCCGAGGACGCCCACGCCATCGACCTGAGCGACATCTTCGGCGGCAACGCGGCCCTGCAGTTCGATGCCAACCCGTTCCGCTCGCTGTTCACCGCGGGCGACGTCAGCGGCGACGGCTTCGACGACGTCCTCGGCGTCGGCAGCGCGCGCTGCTTCGGCCAGGGCTCGTCGCCCGCGCCCCACCTGTTCATCGGCCACCCCGGCGCCGCGCAGGAGCTCAGCTCCACGGTCGTCGAGCTCGGCGGCGGGCTGACTGCTCCGAACGAGATGAAGCTCGCGGATCTCGACGGTGACGCGTTTCTCGATCTGGTCGTCGTGTTCGCTGGCGACGCGACGTTCAACGACATCGCCAGCGGGCCGGGCGTCGAGAACGACGGCATCGTCGTCTACTGGGGCGACGGCAGCGCCGACGGCTTCGACTTCGCGGCGCCCTCGCTGGTGCCGGCGTTCGCGGATTCCCGCGGGCACCGCTCGGCGGCTGCGATCAACGCCGACAGCGATCAACAGCTCGAGCTCGCCGTGCTCACCGCCGGGGGATCTTCGTCACCAACTTCTCCGCCGCGCGCGTCTTCGACGCGCCGCTCGGCCCGGTGGTCGGCGTGCCCGGACGCAGCATCACCGCCGCCGACGTCGACGCCGACGGCCTCGATGATCTGCTCTGGGTCAACGAGAACGGCACGCAGGTCTACGTATTCACCGCCCGGCCCAACCTCGTCGCCAACGAGGACGGCCGTGGCACGAGCGGGCAGGTGTCGCCATGAAGCGGCGCGTGACCGGGCTCGTGCTCGTCGCCTTCGCGCTGCTCGCCGCGATGCTCGCGGCGCCCGTGCCTGCGCGCGCCCAGGAACCGGCCGCACCCTCCGACGCCACGGTCGCGCAGGCGCGGCGGTTCTTCGAGGCCGGCAAGCAAGCCTACGAGGCCGGGCAGTACCTGGTCGCCACGACCGCGTTCGAGGAGGCCTTCCGACTCGCGCCGCGCCCGCCGATCGTCTTCTCGATGGCGCAGGCGTACCGCCGCCAGTACTTCGTCGATCGCGATCCCGCCAAGCTCAAGCGCGCCCTCGATCTCTACAAGCAGTACAATCGTCGACGTGCCGCAGGGCGGCCGGGGCGACGACGCGGTGCAGTACATCGCCGAGCTCGAGCCCATGCTGCTGCGTATCGAGGACGAGCAGCGCAAGAAGGGCATGGCCCCGGTGAAGGCCATGGAGCCCAAGAGCAGCGACACGACGCAGCTCATGATCTCGTCGCGCACCAAGGGCGCGACCAGGCTCGACGCCACCGCGGCCGCCGAGGTGCCGGTGATCCGCGAGGTCACGCCAGGCACGCACAAAGATCCGCGTCGAGGCGGCCGGGTACTTCAGCGAGGCCGTCGAGGGCGTCGCGGTCGAGGGCCGCCTGGTGGTCGTCGAGGTCACCCTGCGCGAGCGGCCGGCGCGCCTGTCGGTTCACGCGCCCGCGGGCGCCGAGATCGCGATCGACGGCCGCCCCGTCGTCGGTGTGCTGCCGCTGGCGCGACCGCTCGAGGTCGCCGCCGGCACGCACTTCTTGACCGTCGGCAAGCGCGGCCACTACGCCTACACCCGCGAGCTCCGCCTCGAGCGCGGCCAGTCGCTGGCGGTGGACGCGCCGCTCGAGCGCACCACGCAGCGCGCGGTCTCGTACTGGGTGCTGGGCGCGGCCAGGGTCGCGCTCGCCGCCGGCGCGACGACCACGACGCTGGCGTTCGTGTACCAGGGCAACGCCGAGGACGTCCTGGACGCGAAGGCGACCGATCAGATCAACCAGGCCCAGCTCGACGAGTACAACCGCGAGCGCGGCGCGCGTGACGACATGGCCACGGCTTCGTACGTCCTGTACGGCGGGGCGCTGGCGCTGGCGGCCACCGGCGCACTCCTCTACATCGTGGACACCCCGCGGGCCGGCGTGCCCGGCGAGGCGCCCACGGAGAGCCCAGGTGAGGACCTCGAGCTCGCCCCGACGGTGGGGCCCGAGGGTATGATGGGCGCGGTCGTTACTGGGACGTTCTGACCAGACGTCAGCGGCGCGCGGGACCCTGCAGCCGACTGTCCTGGTCGCCCATGACGACACCAGCTGCGCCAATATATCCTCGTAATCACTCGCTAATATTGGATCCGTCGTGTTCGTGGCCCACGACGGCGTGCGCGCCTTGCGCCTGGCCGTCGAGCGCCTGCCGGACATCCTGCTGACCCACCTCTACCTGCCGGTCATGGGCGGCGGCGAGCTCATCCAGCGCCTCCGAAACGGCGGCATCCAGACCCCGTGGTGCTCATGAGCGCCTCCTCGGACGGCCCGCTCCAGGCCTTCAGGTATGGCGCTGATGCGTATCTGGCCAAGCCTTTCCGCGCCGATCAGGCCATCGAAGTGATAGAACGCATCCTCGCTCGCGTCGCTCCTGTCACTCCCGCCTAGGACCGCTTCCAGGTGGGTCCTTGTGAGGCTTTCTCCTTGACAGTCGGGTCGCGATCCCTAGAATGTCGCAGTTCTCGATCGGACCCGGAAACCAGAAGAAAACGATGCCGACCATCAATCAGCTAGTCAAGAACGGCCGCGAGAAGCAGCGCCGCAAGACCACCGCGCCCGCCCTCGATGCATGCCCGCAGCGCCGTGGCGTCTGCGTCCGCGTGTACACCACGACCCCCAAGAAGCCCAACTCGGCCCTCCGCAAGGTGTGCCGCGTTCGCCTCACCAACTCGATGGAAGTGACCTCGTACATTCCGGGTGAGGGTCACAACCTGCAGGAGCACTCGGTGGTGCTGATCCGCGGCGGTCGCGTCAAGGACCTCCCCGGTGTTCGCTACCACACGGTGCGTGGAACGCTCGACGCCGCTGGCGTGTCGGGTCGCAAGCAGAGCCGGTCGAAGTACGGCGCCAAGCGCCCCAAGTAATCCCGAAACACCCAGAATTCTGCAGAAGGTAGACGATGCCCCGTAAAGGTGAAGTACCCAAGCGCAAGGTCCTGCCGGATCCGAAGTACACGGACAATCCGCCGGAAATGCGCCGTCGCATCACGAAGTTCATCAATTGCGTCATGTCGGACGGCAAGAAGTCGACCGCCGAGGCGATTGTCTACGGTTCGTTCGATCTCGTCGCCGCTCGCGCCAAGGACGATCCCGTCAAGGTGTGGGACCGCGCGCTCACGAACGTGAAGCCCAAGGTCGAGGTCAAGTCGCGCCGCGTCGGTGGCTCGACCTACCAGGTGCCGGTCGACGTTCGCCCGGATCGCTCGCAGGCGCTCGGTATGCGCTGGCTGGTCCTCTACGCCCGCAACCGCGGCGAGAAGACCATGATCGAGAAACTGGCCAACGAGATTCTCGACGCGTCGCAGAACAAGGGCAACGCCGTCAAGAAGCGCGAAGACGTGCACAAGATGGCCGACGCGAACAAGGCGTTCAGCCACTACCGCTGGTAAGCAAATGAATCAAGGCGGCGGGTGCCGATGGGCACCCGCCGCTTAGTTTTCGTAGGAGTTCGTAGTTAGGTAGTTCGAAAATAGGAACCTAGGATTCGGCAGGCGATTGACGGATGATGCCGCCGAAGCCCCTTCCCTCTGGCAGCAGAGGCAGGTGCTTCGGCGACACCGCCCAGGCAATCCAGGCTCGAGCAACCCGTCGGTTCCCCCAGCAACTTGGTAGAGGAGCACTCGGCGCGCAGTCCGCGCCGACGACGAAGTGTCATCGTGGCCCGCGAATACCCCATAGAGCGCACCCGGAACATCGGGATCATGGCGCACATCGACGCTGGCAAGACCACCACGTCGGAGCGGATCCTGTTCTACACAGGGGTGCAGCACCGCATGGGCGAAGTCCACGAAGGCTCCGCCACCATGGACTGGATGGAGCAGGAGCAGGAGCGCGGTATCACCATCACCGCCGCGGCCACCACCTGCTTCTGGCGCGGCCACCGCGTCAACCTCATCGATACCCCCGGCCACGTCGACTTCACGATCGAAGTCGAGCGTTCGCTGCGTGTGCTCGACGGCGCGGTCGCGGTCTTCTGCGCGGTCGCCGGCGTGCAGCCGCAGTCGGAGACGGTGTGGCGCCAGGCCGACAAGTACCGCGTGCCCCGCATCGCCTTCATCAACAAGATGGACCGCGTGGGTGCGAACTTCCTGCACTCCATCGAGACCATGCACGATCGGCTCTCCGCCAAGGCGGCGGTGGCCATCCAGCTCCCCCTGGGCTCGGAAGCCGAGCACGCAGGCGTCATCGACCTCGTGCAGATGAAGGCCTACCGCTACACGGACGAGACCATGGGCTCCGAGTACGTGGTGGAAGAGATTCCCGCCGATCTGCTCGAGGAAGCGAAGCTGCACCGCGAGCACATGATCGAGAAGGTGGCAGAGGCGGCCGAAGCGGCCGGCGACGACACCCTCTACCAGAAGTTCGTGGGTGGCGAGACGCCGAGCCCGGCCGAGATCAAGTCGGCCATCCGCAAGGCCACCATCGCCATGACGCTCTTCCCGGTCATCTGCGGGAGCGCCTTCA
>JBKJOI010000426.1:0-8969 GCA_046595695.1 Haliangiales bacterium
GAGAGCAGGATGTTCTCCGGCTTCACCTCGCGATGGATGATGCCGTGGAAGTGCGCGTGGGCCAGCCCGGAGAGGACCTGCCGCACGATCGCGAAGGCGCGCGCGGGCGGCATGCGCCGCTCGGCGCGCAGGACCTCGCGCAGGGTGCGCCCGATGATGAAGTCCATCACCAGATAGGGCGCGCCCTGGTCGAGGCCGAAATCGGTGACGCCCACGCAGTTCGGGTGCGCCAGCCGGCTCATCGCGCGCGCCTCGACCTCGAAGCGGCGCAGCGCGTCGGGCGAGGCCGCGTAGCCCTCGCTGAGGAACTTGATCGCGACCTGGCGCTTGAGCTTCACGCGCTCGGCTCGGTACACGATCCCCATGGACCCTTCGGTCACGCGCTCGAGGACGAGGTATCGGTCGTGTAGCACCGTCCCGACGCGCGGGTCGGGAGCCGCCATGCGGGAAGCCTACCAGACCGTACTCCGGACTGTATACTGATGCCCTTGTCTCGGCCTCCGGTGGACCCACGGCTCGGCCTGGTGCTCGAGGGCCGCTATCGAATCGACGAGCGACTCGCGGCCGGAGGCATGGGCGTCGTCTACCGGGGCGAGCGACTCGGGCTCGCGAAGCCGGTGGCGATCAAGTTCCTGCACCGGAGCGCGGCCCTCGATGACGAGCGGCGGCAGCGCTTCGAGCGCGAGGCCGCCGCGATGAGCCGGCTCAGCCATCCCAACCTGGTCTCGATCATCGACTTCGGCTCGTACGACGACGTGCCCTACCTGGTCATGGAGTACCACCCGGGCCAGACGCTGCAGAAGCTGCTCGCGAGCGGCGCCCTGCTGCCGTCGCGCGCGGTGTTCATCGCGCGCCAGATGCTGGCCGGGCTGGGCAGCGCGCACGCGAGCGGCGTGGTGCACCGCGATCTCAAGCCCGCCAACGTGCTGCTGGTCGGCAAGCCGGGCGAGGACCTGGTCAAGATCCTGGACTTCGGCGTGGCCAAGCTGCTCGAGGGGGATGGCCGACCCAGCGAGCTCAGCGTCATGGCGGGCACGCTGCTGGGCACGCCCGAGTACATGGCGCCGGAGCAGATCCGCTGCGAGCTCGTCGACCCGCGCGCGGACCTGTACGCCATGGGCATCCTGCTCTACGAGATGCTGACCGGGCGCCGCCCGTTCGAGGGCGAGCGCGATCTGGCGGTGCTGCGCCAGCAGCTCGAGGACATGCCGCCCTCGCCGCGCGCGCTCACGCCGCAGCTCAGCCTGGCGCTGGAGGCTGTGGTCCTGCGCGCGCTGCAGAAGAACCGCGAGCACCGCTGGCCCTGGGCCGAGGCGTTCTCGGAGGCGCTGTCCAATGTGCCCGAGGATCGCGTGCCGGGCGCGCCGGCACCGGTGCCCGCGGCGGGCGCGGCAGGCAAGGCGGGCGCGCCGCGTGGACGCGCCCGCGTCATCACGCTGGTGCTCGTGCTGGTCACGCTCATCGCCGGCGTCCTGATCGCCGACGACCGCGGCCTGATCGATCTCCCCTGGCCGAGCTGGCTGGCGCGCGCGCTCGATCGGTCGGCCGGATAGCCCGGCGCCCGTGTTGCCGCAGCGTTTCTTGACCAGGCATCGACGGTAGGTCATCCGTCACGCGCTGCTGTTTCCCGGCTTGCTTGGTAACGCGTGCGATCGAGCGTACCGCCATCTTTGTCGGACTTCCCCGATCGCGGATCGGCGAACATGGCCGGACATGCCGAAGGTCGTTACCTCTGCCCGGATCCTTGCCGCCACCGCGGTGCTTGCCCTGAGGCTCGGCGGCGTCGCCAGCGCGGACGAAGGCCGGGCGCGACCGAGCGCCCGGCGCAACACCATCACCACCAACCCGGTGCGCTACGCCATCCTGCACTTCCAGGTCGAGTACGAGCGCGTGGTGGCCGACCGGTGGAGTCTCTTCGCCGCGCCAATCGGCTTCTACCACGACACCTGGTACCCGTTCGCGCAGGCGCCCGAGATGACCGCTCGCGGGTTCGGCCTCGACCTCGGCGGCCGCTACTTCTTCGGCCCGGCGCCCGCGGGCCTGTTCATCGGCCCGTACCTCTCGGCGTACCGCGGCGAGGTCTTTCGCGCCGACGTGAAGACGCTCGACGGCTACATCTTCAGCGCCGGCGTGCAGGGCGGGTACACGCTGCTGCTCGGCCGCTGGGTGCTGTCCGCCGGCCTGGGCCTGAGCTACGGCTTCCCCACCGAGGAGCCGCCCGAGGGCAGCGCCAAGGCCGAGGGGCTCCCCCATGCCGGTGCGTGGACGAGCTTCCGCATGAACGCCGGCCTCGCCTTCTGACCGGACGAACCTGCACGCCCGTCGAAGAACGTAAGGTCGGCGTGCAGCGCGCTCGAGCCCGGCGGGCGGGCAGGGCTCGTCGGCGGCGAGCTCCTGATCAGGGCGCGGTGATGGCGTTGTCGTCGAGCGCGACCAGCGACTGCGCGAGCACGCGCCCGTGCATGGTCGCGGTGGTCTGCAAGGTGATCCCGGTCTTGCCGAGGATGACGCCCTCGAAGTGCGCGTTCACGAAGATGGTCACCTCGCCGGCGACCACCCAGTAGACGTTCTTGGCCTGGGCGCCGCCGGCGAGCAGGATGCGCTGGCCGGTGCCGAGGTCCAGGCTGCTGGCGATCTGGAAGATCCACACGTCGTCCGGGCCGCCCGAGAGAGTGACGTCGTCGGTGATGCGCACGCCGGTCGCCCACTTGTACAGGCCAGGGACGAGCGTCAGCCCGCCGAGCTCGCCGCTGCCCAGCTCGATGAAGTCGGGGTTCATCCTGCCGGCACCATCGGTGTAGGCGGCTTGCATGCCGAGCACGGCCACGGTCAGGTGGGCCGGTGTGGACCCACCGTAGCCTGCCACGTAGACCTTCGCCGGGGGGACCACCGAGGCCGAGGTCGAGAACTCGGTCGACGGATCGGCCACCAGCGCAAAGCCGGTGAGCGAGGTCGCCCCTGCCGGGCTGAGCCCGAGGTGGCCGCCGCTGATCGACGAGCCGCCGGCATTGGTGATGCCGGTCTTGGCGAGCAGCACATAGCTGCCCGCCGCGGCCAGGTCGGAGGCCGCGCCTAGCTCGAGCGGCGACGGGCCGAGGCGCGGCCCGGCATCGCCAGGGCCGGCGTCGGCGGTCGACGCGCCGCCGTCGTGGCCCTCGCTCGACGCGCCGTCGCCGCTGGGATCGACGCCGGAGTCACCGAAGTCCGCGCCGACGCCCGAGCCGTCGAACCCGCAACCAGCCGCCAGCCACGCGGCCAGAGGGAACAAGATCGCGAGTACAGCGCGTCGCCCTTGCCTGGCAGGTGATTTCAGCACACCACCCGTACCTGCACGCCAGGGGCCGTGCTCGCGTCACGTGATTGCGCCGACTTGCAGCGATGTGTCAGGTCTACAGACCCCCCACGACGAGCGCTCGCGCGCGCAACGCGCAAGTTTTGCACGGCATGGGTTGGCTTCGTCCCCGCGCGATGCTAAGGGGATCCAATGCGCACTGTTCTCCTCGTGGGCGTGCTCGCCAGCCTCCTGGCGTGCGGCTCGACTCCCAAGCCCGAACCCAGCACCGGCGAGCCGCGGCCGTCCGCAGAGCCCGCCCCCGGGGAGCTGGCCCAGCGCCCGGAGATGACGGTGGCAGAGTGCGAGTCGCAGGGCACGGTCGTCGGTGACATCGGCGACGGCGCGGTTCACCGTCCCGAGTTCCGGTGTCCCGACGGCGAGCCACCGATCGGTTCGGTTCCCCAGGGCATCGAGGGCTCGGTCTGCTGCGGCCGCTGAGCTACCCGGAAGCGGCCTGCGACGCCGGCTGCGCGAACGGCCGGCGCGCGAGCTCCTGAACCACAGCGCGCGCGACCGGCCCCGCGGCCTTGGGTCCCATGCCGGTCACGAAGGAAGTGACCTGCGCAGGTAGCGCGGGTAGACGTATGCGAGCGCGGCGTCGGCCGCGGAGAGCTTGGCGCCCGCGCGGCGCAGCTCGTATCCGATGGTGCTCACGACGATGGCGACACGGCTCATGGGCCGCTTGCAGAGCAAAGCAGGTGCCAGTGGAGGCGTGCGCAAGTTGCCGATGACTCGTGCCGGCCGGGCACTCGATCGGGCGTGACCGCACGCCGTGCCCGGGGCGCTCACCAAGAGGGCGCGTGCCAATCAGGGTGCGCATGCGCTACGCTGGCCGGGATGAGCTCCATCCTACGTCCCTGTGGTGCCTGGGCACGCCTCGGCTGTTTTACCTCCGTCCTGCCGCTGCTCGTCGCGCTGCTCGGCACCGCCTGCAGCGACGACGACGCGCCGACGCTCGACGCCGGTGGGACGCCCGAGATCGACGCGGGCGGCCCGTCGGGCGACTACGTCCCGCTCATCACTGCGGAGTGGACCTTCGTCCCGGGTGCCGAGGGCTACTACTGCGCGACCCGCACGCTCACCGAGGACCTCTACGTCGGCGCGATCCGGCCCATCGCGCCGCTCGGCACCCACCACACGACCGTCTCGCTGGGCATTCCAAACGGCC
This sequence comes from Haliangiales bacterium, assembly GCA_046595695.1. GTDB lineage: Bacteria > Myxococcota_A > Polyangia > Haliangiales > SHYZ01 > JBKJOI01. The sequence goes on from JBKJOI010000426.1 coordinate 4,503, forward strand.
CCGACGACCCCGGCTCGGAGTGCGGCGTCAGCTTCGGCCAGTTCTACGCCTCGGGCGTCGGCACCCAGGAGCTGATCCTGCCCGAGGGCGTCGGCCTGGTGGCGCGCGCCGGCCAGCAGCTGCGGCTGAACCTGCACATCTTCAACGCCACCGAGAGCGATCTGCACGCCATCTCGGGTGTCGAGGTGAAGCTCCTCGAACCCTCGCAGGTCGTGCACGAGGCCACCGTCTCCTTGAACGGCACCACCAGCTTCGCGATCCCGCCGACCGGCACGCCGTACACCGTCAGCCACACCGAAGCGCTGGAGGCGGGCCAGACGCTCATCGCGATCTTCCCCCACATGCACCAGGCCGGCAGCCACTTCAAGGCGCGCGTGCTGCGCGGCGACGCGCCGATCACGCTCTGGGACGAGGCGTACCAGTTCGAGTCGCAGGAGTTCGAGGCGCTGCCGGCGCTGACGATCGTGGCGGGCGATGAGCTCGAGACCACCTGCACGTGGGTCAACGAGACCGCGTCGTCGATCATCTGGGGCGACAGCTCGACCGCCGAGATGTGTTTCACGATCTTGATGAGTTACTGAGCGCGGCCGCGACGCGGCTCGCGCCACTCAGCAGGGCGGGAAGTTGACGAACGTCACGCGCGTGGTCGTGCCGGTGTTGCCGGTCGAGTCGATGACGTCGAGCTGCAGCGTGACGTCGCGCCCGCCGCAGCTCATCGGGATGGTGTCGCGCGGCCGCCACGACAGCGTCGGGCCGGTGCCGATCAGCGTGGTCGTGCCGTGGTCGATCACGCTCCACAGGTAGGTGAGCGCGGTGTCACCATCGGGATCGGTGGCCGAGCCGGTGAGCGTGTTCGACCCGTTGCCCCACACGCCGCCGCCCACACCCGGCGTCACGATGGTGGCGATGGGCACGCCCGCGGGCGGCTCGGCGACGTAGATCCACTGCGCTACGTCGTGTACCGCACCGTACTCGTCGGTCGCGCGCAAGAGCACGTTCTCCCAGCCGACGGTCGGGAAGCTGAGCGTCGGCGTGCAGCCAGCCGCGGTCGTGACCGTCGTGTAGCTGAAGTGCCACGACAGCGCGCTGCACGGCAGCGTGATCTGGTTCGGGTCGGTGGCGTTGCCCTGGAACGCGACGGGCGCGCCGCGGTAGACCGACGTCCACGGCGCGGGCGACAGGATCGTCGCCGTCGGCGCCTGATTGATGACCGTGACCGTGATGCTCGTGGAGCGGCTGAGCCCGCTGGAATCGGTGGCCGTCGCGGTGATCGTGCGCACGCCCGGGGTCGCGAAGGTGAAGGTCATGGCGGGGCCCCAGCCGATCACGCCGTCGGCGCTGGAGGTCCACTGGATCGTGCAGCAGGGCGAGCCGTCCTCGACGTCATCGGCCTTGGCGGAGAAGCCGACGTTGTGCAGGCCGCCGTAGCCGACCGTGTGACCGCTCGTCGGCGAGGTGATCTCGATGCGCGGCGCGACCGACCCCAGGCTCGCGAGCACGCCTGCGTAGGCGTCCACGTAGCGGCGCACGCTGCTGTCGGAGCTCGGGTGCGCCGTGGTGTACAGCCGGCTCTCGAGCACGTCGGCGCTCATCGCGGGATCCGCGGCGAGGAACAGCGCGGCCACGCCGGCCACGAACGGCGAGGCGTAGCTGGTGCCGCCGCCGATGAGCGCGTCCTTGTAGAGCCACGCCTGGTCGGGCGCGAAGCCGCGGTAGACGATGAAGGGCGCGAACAGATCGACCTGATCGCCGTAGTTCGACTTGGGATGGCGGCTGGTCTTGTCCCAGTCGATGCCGCCGATGCACATGACGCCGTCGTTCTCGCAGGGCGTGTGCCAGGCCTCCTCCCAGCAGGCGAACAGGAAGCAGTCCTCCTCGTCGACGTTCTGGCCCTCGTTGCCCGCCGCCGCGACCAGCAGCGTGCCGCCGCTGCGCACCGCGGTGGTGACGACGTTGAACGGTAGCACCGACCACGACAGCGTCGCGGGCACGCGCGCGCTGAAGCTCATGTTGATCACGCGCGCCCCGCTCGCCGCGGCGATGGGCAGCGTGGCGATGTTGGAGAAGAAGTCGTAGGTGTTGTGGATGAGCACGAGCTCACCCACCGGTCCGCCCGGGCCCGCGGCGTTCCAGCCGTTGTCGGGCACACCGAAGCCGGCCTGCGCGACCGCGGTGCCGTGCCACGGACAATCGCCGCCGCCGCACTTGGACGGGTTGGGCGATCCGAAATCACCGAAGAAGGGGTTCGCCGAGAAGCCGGTGTGCGAGGGCAGGTCGTAGTTCTTGAAGCCGCCGTCGATGATCGCCACGCGCACCTTGCTGTCGATCTTGCCAGCGAGCGCGAGCGCGCGCCACGCCTCGGCGACGCCGATGTCCTGGACCGAGCCCGAGGACAGGTGCGGCCAGCTGAAGGCGTTGGGCTTGTAGTCCCCCACCTTCGCGCCGCTCTTCCACCAGGCGGCCGGGCCGTCGGTGAGCGAACGATCGATGTAACCCTGGCTCTCGGGCAGCCAGTTCATGCCCACCACCAGGCCGCCCGCGGCCTCGCGCGCGCCGGTGGCGATGAGGCCTAGGCCCTCGTCGCTGGAGACGCGGTGCTGGCCGCGCGGGCGCGCGTCGAGTGCCTGCAGGTCGGCGAGCAGGCGGCCGGTGTCGGCGCGCCACGGCTCGACGCGCACGAGGTACTGTGGCGCGACGCCCTGCAGCCCGTACTGCGCCGGGTAGCTGGCGTCGATCACGCCGCCGCCGGTGCGTGCGAGCAGCGCCTCGAGCGCGCTCTGGTCGTCGGTCGTCACGATCAGCTCGTTGGCGACGAAGTCAGCGGCGTTGCCGCGCTCGTCGAGCACGCGCGCCACGCGGCGAGGCTGGCCGTCAGGATACGAGGGCAGCTCGGACTGAACCGGCTGCACGCCCGGATCGACGGCCATGGCGAGGTCGCCGGCGCGGCGCACGTGCACGATCAGTGGCGCGTCGAACATCTGGCCGTCCAGCCACGCGTGCACGAGCACCTGGTAGTCGCCGTCGGCGACGCTGGCGTCGACGTGCACACGCAGGTTGCCCACGCCGCCCGCCGAGGGCCACGCGTCGGCCCACACGGACATCCCCCCGGGCGCGTCCGCCCAGAAGTACACCTGCGCCTGCTGGGGCTGCTCCTCCTCGTCGAGCTCCAGGATCGCCAGCAGCTGGCGCGGCGAATCCGGCGGCGCGGTGAGCTCCGCGGGCGAGAGCGTGAGCCCGAGGCCTTGCAGCGCCTGCGTGGCGTTCGCGGTCGGCGGGGGATCCGCGCTGTCGGTATCGCAGCCGAACGTGGTGGTGAGCGCGAGCGCTCCCAGGAGCGCGAACCCGCGGCCTCGTGAGCCGCGGCGATTGACGTCGTGAACCATATCCATGTGTGTCCTCCGGCGCCGCGTAACGCACGCGCCGTGCCGGAGGCCAAGTGCCCGGATTGCGTGCCGCGCGAGCGTTGGAGGTTGCTGGCGCGGATACGCGTCGCGCCGGCGGCGTTGCCACGCGGGCAACAGCCGCGCGGCTGGCCGCGTGATCTCGGCAGGTTGCGCGGCTGGTCGCCTGGCAAAGGGCTTGCTCTGGGCGGCGGCATGCACAAAAGAGCATTCACGACCTTCGCGGCGTTGTGGTTCACCGGCTGTGCCGTCGATCCGTCTCCCGACCCGTGGCTCGCTCCCGCGGCCGACGACGAGTCCCTGGCCAGCCAACAGAGCGCCCTCGACTTCTCCAGCATCATCTCGATCGGTTCGTTCGACTTTCCGTACTTCCCCAGCCCGTTCGACCCAGGCGGGGCGCTGCCGTCGTTCTGCCCGCTGCGCAAGACGCCCAAAGTGCTGTCCGGCTACACCACACCCGCTATCGACGCAACGACGTGCATCGATCGAACCCCCAAGGTCGCGATCATCCGTGTGCGCGACCTGCCGGCCGCGATCCGCGACGAGCTGTTGTGGAACGGCGGCCTCGACGAGCTCATGCCCATGCTGCTCTACGTGCCGGCGGCCGACGCGAGCGGCAAGCGCGTCGTGAACCTGAAGGAGTACATGGCCGGCTGCCAGCCCGATGCCTGCCCGTCGAGCGTGACGCCCGGGCGCCCGACCGAGGAGCGCTGCCCGCCACCCAACCCGCTCGAGTGCACCGGGCTCCTGCAGGGCTTCGGCGGTCCACAGATCGATCTCGGCAACCTCGCTGGCGGCGGCGCCGAGCATCCGGCCGGCATCGTGATCGTCGCCAGTGAGGTCGATGTCACCGGCCACGTGACCACCGCGGGCCAGAACCTGGTGATCCTGACCCGGACGATGCATGGCGTGACACCGGGCTCGTCGATCGACGTGTCGCCGGTGCGCGGCCGCGCCGGCGTTCCCGCGCGCTCGGGCGGCCAGCTGATCGTGGCGGCGGAGATCATCTCCGGCCACCCGCTCACGCTGCTCTCGGCGCGCGCCCCGGGCGCGCTGCCGCCCGTGG
>JBKJOI010000059.1:0-4165 GCA_046595695.1 Haliangiales bacterium
AGCGTGGCGCGGCCGCCGGCGGCGCGGTAGGCCGCCTCGTCAGCGGCGACATAGTCGGCCGCGCCCTTGCCGGTCACCGCCACGAACACGCCGGCGCGGGCGCGCGCGAGCCGCTCCTCGTGGGCGTCGGTCACGTAGATGGTCGCGCGCGGGTAGAGGCCCTCCTCGCGCAGCACGATCGCCGTCGCCCACGCCAGCTCGGGCACGCGGCAGCCCGCGATCCACACGTTCAGCGACGGCCAGGTGCGCAGCTCGGGCGCCACGTGCTCCCGCAGCTCACGATGCTGCTCCACATCGGCGAAGATCGTCATCCTCCTGCCCTCGACGCCGTCATGACGTCAGCGTGCCAGCCACACCCGCAGGAGCGAGAGCAGCTGGTCCATGTCGACGGGTTTGGCGATGTAGTCGGACGCGCCCGCCTGGATGCACTTCTCACGGTCGGCGCGCATGGCCTTGGCAGTGATGGCGATGATGGGCAGCGCCTTGAAGCGATCCTGCGCGCGGATGCGCTGCATGACCTCGTAGCCGTCCATCTCGGGCATCATGATGTCGGTCAGCACGGCGTCGATGTTGGGGTGCTGGTCCAGGAGTGCCAGGCCATCCTTGCCGTTCTCGGCGTACACGACGTTGGCGTGGTGCCGCTCGAGCGCGCTGGTGACGGCGAAGATGTTGCGCACGTCGTCGTCGATCACCAGCACCTTGGCGCCGGCCAGGATGGGCGCGGTCTGGTGCAGCTCCTCGAGCATGCGGCGCTGCGAGTCGGACATGTCCGCCTCGGGCACGTGCAGGAACAGCGAGGTCTCGTCGAGCAGCCGCTGCGGCGAGCGGACATCCTTGATGATGATCGCCTCGGCGAGCCGCTTGAGCTGGGTCTCCTCCTTCCGCGACAGGTCGCGGCCGGTGTAGACGACGATGGGCAGCTCGCTGAGCGCGCCCTGCTTCTTGATCTTCTGCAGCAGCTCCATGCCGGTCATGTCGGGCAAGCCGAGGTCGACGACCAGGCAGCGGTAGCTGGTGCCGGCGAGCGCCTCGAGCGCCTCCTTGCCGCTGCCGACCGCCGTGGTCTCGACGTCGCGGCCACCGATGAGCGCGATGATGCTCTGGCGCGTGGCCGCGTCGTCCTCGACGATCAGCAGGCGCTTGTTGGGCCGGGTGACGAAGCCGGCGAGGTCACTGAGCGCGGCGTCGACCGACTCCACCGACGCTGGCTTGTTGAGGTAGCCGAACGCGCCCATCTTGAGCCCGCGCTGGCGCTGGTCGTCGGACGACACGATCTCGACCGGGATGTGACGCGTGACGCCGTCGTGCTTGAGCTGATCGAGCACGGTCCAGCCATCGATGTCGGGCAGGCGCAGATCGAGCGTGATCGCCGCGGGCTTGAGCCGGCGCGCCAGCGCCAGGCCGACGTCGCCCTCGCCCGCGTAGACCACCTTGAAGCCCTTGCTGCGCGCCGAGTCGGCCAGGATCTTGGCGAACGGCACGTCGTCCTCGATCACCAGCAGCACGCGGTCGCCCGGCTGGATGCTCTCGCGATCGTCGAGGCCCGCGGGTGCGGCCATGGTGGGCGGCGCGGCCGCGAGCGTGCCCACGCGCGTCCGGCTGCCCAGCGGCGCCGGGCTCGAGCTCGGCGCCTCGCGCAGCGCGAGCGTCCCGCCCGGGCTGGGCAGGCGCGGGTACACGGTGTCACCGTTGCCGCGCGCGCGCGACGCGTCCAGGCGCGACGCATCGATGACCTCGATGCGGCGCGGCGCCGCCGCCGGCATGCTCACCGGCATGTAGTGGCGCGGCAGGTATAGGGTGAAGGCCGAGCCGCGGCCGGTGCCCGAGGCGACGCGGATCTCGCCGCCGAGCAGGCGCGACAGCTCGCGGCTGATCGAGAGGCCGAGGCCGGTGCCGCCGTAGCGCCGGCTGGTCGTGCCGTCGGCCTGCTGGAAGGCCTCGAAGATGATGCGCTGCTTCTCGGGCGGGATGCCGATGCCGGTGTCGATGACCGAGAACGCCAGCACCATGTCGGCGGAGCCGAGGATCTCGTGCTCGCGGCTCCAGCCCTCGGTGGCCGGCCGGCACTCGAGGGTGACCCGGCCCTTCTCGGTGAACTTGAACGCGTTCGACAGCAGGTTCTTCAGGATCTGCTGCAGCCGCTTGGGATCGGTCACGAACGCACGCGGCAGCCCGGCGCCCAGCTCGATGCCGAAGTCGAGCTGCTTCTGCTGCGCGACGTGGCGGAAGTTCTGCTCCACGTAGCCGCGCAGGTCGTGAAACAGCACCTCGGTCGCGTCGACGGTCATGGTGCCCGACTCGATCTTCGACAGATCCAGGATGTCGTTGATGAGCGCGAGCAGGTCGGTGCCCGAGCCGTGGATGGTGCGCGAGAACTCGACCTGTTTCGCGCTCAGGTTGCCCTCGGGGTTGTCCGAGAGCATGCGCGACAGGATGAGCAGCGAGTTGAGCGGCGTGCGCAGCTCGTGCGACATGTTGGCGAGGAACTCCGACTTGTACTTGGAGGTCAGCGCGAGCTGCTCGGCCTTCTCCTCGAGCTCCTCCTTGGCGAACTCGACCTCGCGGTTCTTGACCTCGAGCAGCTTGGCCTTCTCGCCCAGCTGGTCGTTGGTCTGGCGCAGCTCCTCCTGCTGCTGGCGCAGCCGCTCCTCCGACTCGCGCAGCGTCGCGGCCTGGCGCTCGAGCCGCTCGTTGGTCTCACGCAGCTCCTCCTGCTGCGTCTGCAGCTCCTGGGTGAGCGACTGCGACTGCTCGAGCAGGCCCTCGGTGCGCATGCCGGCGGCGATGGTGTTGACGACGATGCCGATCGACTCGGTGAGCTGATCCAGGAAGACCTGGTGGATGTCCTCGAGGTGCGAGAACGAGGCCAGCTCGATGACGGCGTTCACCTGACCCTCGAAGAGCACCGGCAGCACGATGATGGTGCGCGGCGTGGCCTCGCCCAGCCCCGAGCTGATGCGGATGTAGCCGGTGGGCACGTCGGTGAGCATGATCTTGCGCTTCTCGAACGCGCACTGCCCGACCAGGCCCTCGCCGATCTCGAAGCGTAGCGGCACGCCCTCGCGCTCCTTGTAGGCGTAGCTGGCGAGCAGCTTGAGGCTGATGTCGCCCGACGGCTTGTCGCCCTCGGCGATGTAGAAGACGCCGTGCTTGGCGTCGACGAGCGGCGCGAGCTCGGAGAGGATCTGCTGCGCCACCGTCACCAGGTCGCGCTGGCCCTGCAGCATGCGCGTGAAGCGCGCCAGGTTGGTCTTCAGCCAGTCCTGCTCGGTGGTCTTCTGCGTGGTCTCACGCAGGTTGCGGATCATCTCGTTGATGTTGTCCTTCAGCGCGGCGACCTCGCCCGAGGCCTCGACGGTGATCGAGCGGGTCAGGTCGCCCTTGGTCACGGTGGTGGCGACGTCGCCGATGGCGCGCACCTGGGTGGTCAAGTTGCCGGCCAGCTGGTTCACGTTATCGGTGAGATCGCGCCAGGTGCCGGCGGCGCCGGGCACCTTGGCCTGCCCGCCCAGCTTGCCCTCGACGCCGACCTCGCGGGCGACCGTGGTCACCTGCTCGGCGAAGATGGCCAGGGTGTCGGTCATGCTGTTGATGGTCTCGGCCAGCTCGGCGATCTCGCCGCGCGCCTCGAGCGCGAGCTTGCGCTTGAGATCGCCGCCGGCGACGGCGGTCACGACCTTGGCGATGCCGCGCACCTGCGCGGTCAGGTTGGAGGCCATCCAGTTGACGTTGTCGGTGAGATCCTTCCAGGTGCCGCCCACGCCCTTCACCTGCGCCTGCCCACCGAGCTTTCCTTCGGTGCCGACCTCACGGGCGACGCGCGTCACCTCGTCCGCGAACGACGACAGCTGGTCGACCATCGTGTTGATCGTCGACTTCAACTCGAGCGTCTCGCCCTTGACGTCCACCGAGACCTTCTGCGACAGGTCGCCCTGCGCCACCGCTGTCGTGACCTGGGCGATGTCGCGGACCTGGGCGGTGAGGTTCGCCGCCATGCCGTTGACGTTCTCGGTCAGGTCCTTCCACGTCCCCGCGACGCCGGGGACGACGGCCTGCCCGCCGAGCTTGCCCTCGGTGCCGACCTCGCGGGCGACGGTGGTGACCTGCTCGGCGAACAACCGCAAGGTGTCGGTGAGGCTGTTGATCGTGTCGGCGAGAGCCGCGA
>JBKJOI010000566.1:0-5045 GCA_046595695.1 Haliangiales bacterium
CCTGACGTGACGACGAGCCGCGCGCCCACGCTGTGCATCGGCATGCCGTGCTGGAACGAGGAGGCCGCGATCGAGGCGGTGGTGCGCGAGTCGCTCGCGGCGCTCGACGCCTGGCCGGGCGGCGGCGAGGTCCTGGTCGTCGACGACGGTTCGACCGACCGCACGCCCGCGATCCTGGCCCGCCTGGCCGCCCAGGACGCGCGCGTGCGCGTGGTCGCGCGTCCGCACGAGGGCCTGGCGCCCACGCTGGCGGCGCTCAAGAGCGCGGTGCGCGGCGACTACGCGTTCCTGACCGGCTCCGACGGCGAGTGGAGCAGCATGACCGCGCTCGCCATGCTGCCCGCCGTGGAGCGCGGCGCCGACGTGGTCGTGGGCCGCCGGCGCGCCAAGCGCGGCTACTCGCCCTATCGGCACATCGTGTCGAGCGCGTACAACGGGCTGTCGCGCGCGCTCTTCGGCGTGTCGACCTGGGACGCCGGCAGCCAGCGGCTGTTTCGCACCAGCCTGCTCGCCGCCGTGCCGCGCTCGAGCCGTTCGGTCTACGCGGACGCCGAGTTCCTCATCCGCTGCCAGTACCTCGGCTACCGCGTCGAGGTCGTGGACGTCGACCACCAGCCGCGCACCGCCGGCAAGGGCGGCGGCGCGAAGCCGAAGCTGGTCGTCGCCGCAGCCGCGGACATGCTGCGGCTGTGGCGCCGGAAGCGGCGGCTCGCGGACGAGGGCGTGCGGAAGCCGTAGCGCGCGCGTCGGCGCCGCCGTCTGCCCGGGCCCAACCTGACCGCGGCCCCGGCCTACGCGTGCGCCGGCTGGCCGCCGACCGGTGCTCCGCGTTAACCTGATGGCGATTCGTTCTGTGCGCCCAGCCGGTGTTTGCGCGAGGCTCGTCGGTCTCGGGCTGCTCGCGCTCGTCGTCGGGTGCGCCTCCGCTGACGGCCAGTCGATCCACGACGTGGTCATCGTGGGACCCGAGGGAGAGACCACGCCGCTGCGGCTGCCGGCACGCCTCGATCGCGCCGGGCTCTTGCCGAGGCGTGCGAGCCGCTACCAGGTGCGCGCCCACGTCGCGCTCGCGCCCAACCTCGTCGGGCACGAGTTGGTGCTCGTCTTGCCGAGCCTCTCGGCGCGCGCCAGCGCCAGCATCGACGGCGAGCCGATGGGCGCGGTGCGGGGCGGGGCCACGCGTGGGTACCGGCAGCGTCCGCCGCTCGCGTGGTCGGTGCCCGGTCGCCTCACCGGCGACGGCGCGCTCGAGGTGACCATCTTCGTCGAGCACACCTGGACGCAGAGCGCGTGGCTGACCGCGGCTCCCGAGCTGGTCGTCGCCGGCCACGGCCTCGGGCGCGGCACCTGGGTCGAGCGGGTCAACCTGCCGCTCGCCGCCGCGGGGCTGGCGGTGGCGATATCGGTCGGACTGGTCATGGCCTGGGTCTACCTCATCGATCGCTCGCGGCGGGCGAGCGGCTACTTCGCCATCCAGGCGCTCGCCGCCGCGGTGTACCCGGCTCACGTGAGCGGGCTGCTCATCCCGCTCGGGCGCTTCGAGGTGCCGGTCATGGGCACCGGCCTGGTGATCGGCATCACCGCCGCGGTCTACTACACCCACGCGTTCTTCGACTCCCCGGCGCCGTCGCGCTGGTGGGCGCGCGCCGCCGCGGCGACGATCGCGGTGTTCTGGCTGAGCACGGATCCGTTCTGGTCGTCGGATATCGCCGGACGCGTCATGGTCGTCTACCTGACCCTGACGCTGGTCATCATGCTCGTGACCATCACCCGGATCATCCGGTTACGGGGAGGGCGCGAGGCCTGGCAGTATCTTCTGCCGTGGCTGAGCCTGGCGCTGTCCTCGCCGCCCGACCTGCTGGCGTGGGCCGGCATCGCCGATCCGCTCGCCGGCGCGCGCTGCACCGTGGTCGCGTTCGTGCTCTTCCCGCTCCTGCTCGAGCTGTTGCTCAACCAGCAGCACGTGGGTACGCTGAACGACGCCAACCTCCTGCTCGCCGGCCAGGTGCGCGACCTCGAGGCGCGTCGCACCGAGATCGAGCAGCTGAACAACGAGCTGCGCCGGCAGATCTCGGACCGCGCGGGACAGATCCAGGCGGCGCTGCTTTTGGCCCGGGGCCGCGCCGGAACCGCGCCGGTGCTGGTCCCCGGTGAGGTCGTGCAGGGCCGCTACCGCGTCGAGCGGCCCATCGGTGCGGGCGGGATGGGCACGGTCTACGAGGTGACCCGCCTGGTGGACGGTCGTCGGCTCGCGCTCAAGCTGGCGCGCGAGGTCAACGGCGAGGCACTGGCGCGCATGGCGCGCGAGGCGCAGACCGCCGCATCGGTCACCAACCCGCACATCGTCGCGATGCTGGACGTCGACGTGGCCTCGGCGGGCTTCCTGTTCCTGGTCATGGAGCTGGTCGACGGGAAGCCGCTGTCCAGCCAGCATGACCGCTTCGGCGATCGCGCGTGGGCTCTGGCCGTGCTCGCGCAGCTCGCCGATGGTCTGGCGGCGCTGCACCAGGGCGGCGTGATCCACCGCGATCTCAAGCCCAGCAACGTGCTCCTTGCGCGCGCGGACGATGGGGCGCTGCAGGTGAAGATCACCGATTTCGGCATCTCGGTGCCCGAGACTTACGGCAGCAGTGATGCCACCTTCGAGGACGCCGGGGGATCGTACCGAAGCGGCCTGGTGGACGCGGTCGACCGCAAACCCACCGCTCTCGACCCGCCGGTGCCCGCGCGGCTCGAGGCCACGCGCGAGCTGGCCTCGATCAGCTGGGAAATCGCCGCGAGCGATGCCACCAGCGCGACCAAGCCGTCGCCGATGGGCCCCCGCTTGCTGCCACGGGGGCCGTTGCGCGCGCGTGCCGAACCGGGCGGAAAGGACGGGGCGGGCAGGAGCCACGACAGCGGGTCTGCCCCGCTCACGCGAACGGGCTTCCTGTCGGGAACGCCGGCGTATATGGCGCCGGAGCTCGCGGAGGGTCGCCACCGGCTCGTCCTCGCCGCCGACCTGTTCGCCTTTGGCGTGATCGCGCGCGAGCTCATCACCGGGCACCGCCCCTACGCGCAGCCGCTGGTGCTCGCGCTCATCGAGGGCCGGCCGACGCCGGCGGTGGCCTCGCTCGCCGAGTCCTGGCCCGAAGCGCCGGCGCACCTGGTGCACCTCCTCGACGCGTGCCTGGACTTCGCACCCTCGGCGCGGCCGACCGCGAGTGTGCTGGCCGTGGCGCTCGCCGCGGCGCTCGCTGTGCCAGGCTCCTAGCCGCCGCCTCCGCCGCCACCGCCGCCACCACCGCCGCCGCCGTCGTCGATCGTCACGGTGGCCGAGAACGACGCCGAGGGCAAGGTGGTCTCGCAGCCGCCCGCCACGAAGGCGCCGCTGGCCGCGTCGATCTGCTTCAGCACCAGGTTGGAAACCGACCCCGAGAGCGTCGGCAGGAGGGTCGTGATCGTCACGCTGCCAGCGGTCGCAAAGTAGGTCATCGCCGCCGTCCCTGCGGCCGGGTCGGCGTCGCCCACGACCGCCACGCAGACGCCGCAGTCGGCCGGCGTGGCCTCGGGGCCGCTGATCGCGTACGTGCCGGGTTTGGCCGCGACGCCCGCGAAGGCGCCGAAGTTGTCCCACAGCTGCACGTCGAGCAGGTCGGGCTTGGCGGCGGCGTCGAGCTTGCCGCTCACCAGGTAGAGCTTGCGCGCGCCCATCGAGCCCATCTGGTTCTTCTGCACCGCGGTCACGCCGGTGAGCGCGCCGAGCGCCGTGAAGCTGGTCGGCGTCGCGCACGCTGTGGGCGTGGTCGTCCCGGCATCGCTGCCGGGGGTGCCGGGGCCGGCGTCGGGACTGCCGCCGGGACCGGCGTCAGCGCCGGTCGGCGTGTCGTCGTCGTCGTCGCCACCGCCGCCCGGGTCGGCGGTGTCGCCCGCCTCCAGGCAGCCCGCGAGCACGCTGCCGACGAGAACCAAGGTCACGAAGCCAAAGAGCCTGTTGCGCATGGCACCACGCAGAGCAACCGGCGTGCCCTGTCACAGCGCTGCAACAAGCTCGTGGATCCGGGAGATTGAGAGCGGCGCGACGCGCCGCGGGTGGGGAGCGGACTCCTCGGGGTGGGAGTCGCGACTACGGCGTGTAGCAGAAGTACAGGTCGAAGCGCGTGATGACGCCCAGGTCGCCGCCCAGATCGTCGACGAGCAGGAGCTTCCACGCGCCCTGCAGTGGCGTGTCGTTCAGCGTCGACAGCAGCGCCTCGGGCCGGAAGGCGCCAGTGAACGGCGGGATGCCCGAGGTGACCGGCGTGGCCGCCGAGTCGGAGAACACCGTGTTGGTGAAGTTGTCGTCCACGCTGCCGTTGTCACTGCACAGGTCGAGGCCGGGCGCGGCCACGCCGGGCGCCAGCAGGCTGATGTCGAGGTCGGCGTCGAAGGTGTGCGTGGCCGAGAAGGTCACGATCACGCGCTTCACGATGCCGGTCTGCACGATGTTGATCGTGGAGGTCGCGCCCACGGGCGAGCTGTCCGGGACGTTCACCGGGATGTCGGTCGACGCGATGATGAGCTCGCTCTGACCGGCCGGGCAGGGCGGCACCTCGCACGGCCCGCCCGCGCAGCTCGGGTCGGCGCAGTCGAGCAGCCCGTCGCCGTCGTTGTCGAAGCCATCGAAGCAGCTCGACTCGGACTGCTGGCAGCTCGGGCTCGACTGGCAGCCCGGATCGGCGCAGTCCTTGGGCCCGTCGGCGTCGTTGTCGATGCCGTCGTTGCAGCTGCTCTCCGCGGCGCCGCAGGTGGCGCCGCCGGTGCAGTTGGAGTCGAAGCAGTCCTTGCGGCCGTCAGCGTCGTTGTCGAGCGCGTCGGCGCACAACGTCTCGGTGCCGAACTCGCAGCCGCTGATGCCCGCGCACTGGGGATCGAGGCAGTCGATCAGCAGGTCGAGATCGTTGTCGAGGCCGTCGGTGCACAGGGTCTCGGGGATGCAGCGGATGGCGCCCGCGCAGTCGGGGTCGTCGCAGTCGATCAGCTGATCGTTGTCGTTGTCGACGGAGTCGTTGCAGGCGGGGCCGATC
>JBKJOI010000733.1:0-14150 GCA_046595695.1 Haliangiales bacterium
GATCGGAGGTCGACGCCGATATCGGTGGACCGGAGCTCGACGCCGATATCGGCGAACCGGACGTCGACGCCGATGTACCGCTGGGCACCTGCTGCGCCGACGGCGATTGCCTGTGCCACGGCCCCGCGCCCTCCGCCCTGACCTCCAGTCCGGGACCATTCGCTACCGCTCAGTTCACCATCTCCACGGGCAGGGTCCACTACCCGACAAATGCCGAACCTCCGTTTGCCGCGGTTGCCATATGTGCCGGCTACACCAATACCGGCCCCGAGATGGCGCCCTGGGGGGCATTTTACGCATCGCACGGCATCGTCGCGGTCATTGTGACCACCGGGGGCACAGATCAACCGGCCACCCGCGCCGCCAAGCTATTGGCGGCAATCGAGGACCTCGACGCAGAGAACCTCGATAGCACGAGCCCGCTTTATGGTGACCTCAGCGGACGCTATGGCACGTCTGGCTATTCCTTCGGCGGCGGCGGCTCCACGATGGCGGCCCGTGATGAACCCTCGCTCAGGACGTCGGTGGGCCTGGCGACCCATTCGGGCGTGGGCACCGGCGTACAGGTCCCCACGCTGCTCTTGTGCGGCCAGTCCGACACGACCGCACCGTGCAGCATGTCGCAGGGTGACTACGGCCAGATGCCGAGCACCACGGCCAAGATGATGGTCTCGATTCCGGGGGCCACCCATTTCAGCTGGTTCGGTCCCACCAGCGCCGGTAGCGGCATGTCAGGGGCGTACGCGCTTGCCTTTCAGAAGGTATTTCTCGAGGGCGATGAACGATGGAGACCGCTGCTGCTCAGCGCGCCCGCGGGCACCGCCGTCCTGACCACCAACATTAGCCCCTAGGGCCAATGCCGATCCTGACCGGCCTGAGCGCTCGGGTCAGCGCAGCCTGGTGGCCTGAATCCCGAGACAGCCTAGACTGGGCTTGCGCTAGGCCTTGGTCATGAGCGTGAGCGCCGCGCCGAGCAGACCGAGGAAGGCGGCGACCAGGCCGATCTTGGCCTTCTCCTTCGCGAACGCCACCACGCCGAGGATGATCGCCAGACCGCCCGCGCCCCACGAGATGAAGTGCTGGAGGTTGACGCTCTTCGTGTAGTCGGCGAGGAGCGCGCGATCGAGCTCCCCGATGCGCGACTTACCCGCGTCCACCATCTCGCCGAAGCTCTTGAGATTCGGGTACGTCTCGACGATGCCGTAGATGCTGACCCCGACGGCCGCCAGGCCCAGAACCAGCGCGATCCAACCAAGTGCTCTCATGGTAGCCCCCCTCACTCTGCGATGACGATGAGCGCGCATCGTAGCCCATCGGGCCGGCGACTTCTCGTACACTGCCGCTGCTCCGGTTTCGGCACGGAGCTCACGAGCGGGGAGTCATGAACACGCTGAGCGTCGGCGGCATCCTGGGTCGCAGCGCATGAACAGCTTCTCGGTCGGCGGTGTGCTGAGCCGCAGCTTCTCGATCTGGATGGCGAACTTCGTGTCGTTCTTCCTGATCTCGGCGCTCGTGCATGCACCGGAGCTCGCGCTCGACTTCAGCCACGCGCTGGGCGTGAGCGGCCTGAGCGACGCCCTGGCCGGCTGGATCTCGGCGCTGCTCTCGCTGCTGCTCGGCCTGGTCACCACCGGCGCGCTCGCCTTCGGCGTGATCGAGCAGCTGAGCGGCCGCCACGCCAGCGTCGGGACCTGCGTCTCGACCGGCCTGCGCCGCCTGTGGACGCTGCTGGGGCTGTCCTTCCTGCTGCTGCTGATCTTCGTCGGGCTCCTCATCGCGGTCTTCTTCGGCGGCAGCCTGGTGGGCGGGCTCTTCGGCTTCATCTGGCCGCTGCTCGGCGTCATCGTCGCCGCGGTCATCATCGTCGTGCCGCTGTCGGCCATGTACTGCCGACTCTACGTCGCCGCGCCCGCAGCCGTGGTCGAGGGCGCCGGCGCGGTCGAATCGCTGACGCGCAGCGGCCACCTCACCCTGGGCCTGCGCAAGCGCATCTTCGCCATCGCGTTCCTGATGCAGCTGGTGCTGTTCGGGGGCGCGGTGCTCATCGCGCTCGCGATCGACGAGAGCCCGGTGCTGCAGACGGTGGTCACCGCGCTGTTCACGACCGCGTGGGGCGCGCTCAGCTCGACCGCGTGCGCGGTCACCTACCACGACCTGCGCGTGGTCAAGGAAGGCGTCGGCGTCGACGAGCTGGCCGCGGTCTTCGAGTAGCGCTTCCGCAGGGTCGAGAAAGGACCGCCGCGCACGCGCAGGCGCAGGCGCGTGCAGCCGCCGCACTTTGCCAGCACGGTGTATTGACCGTGTTTTAAACACGGCCTATACACCATGTAATGAACGACGCGATGAAGTCGGTGATCCTGGCCGCGGGCGTGGCGTCGCGGCTGTATCCCTTGACCCTGCGCACGCCCAAGTGCCTGCTGCGCGTGGGCGGCGTGCCGCTCCTGCGGCTGGCGCTCGAGCGGCAGGCGCGCGCCGGCATCACCGAGGCGGTCGTCGTGGTCGGCTGGCTCGCCGACGAGATCCGCGCCGCGGTTGCCGGCTGGCGGCTGCCGCTGCCGGTGCGCTTCGTGGAGAACCGCGCGTACGACACGACCAACAACGAGTACTCGCTGCACCTGGCCGCCGGGCACGTCGCCGGGCGCAGCTTCCTCCTGCACGACGGCGACATCGTCTTCGACGACGCGGTGCTCGCCGCGGTGCTGGGCGCGCCGACGCCCACGGCGCTGGCGCTGCGCAGCGCCGGCCCGCTCGGCGACGAGGAGATGAAGGCCGCCTGCGCCAGCGACGGCCGGCTGCTCGCGATCTCCAAGCAGGTGGCGACCACGGAGGCGGCGGGCGAGGTCCCGGGCGTCTCGCGCTTCTCGGCGGAGGCGTCGGCGCGGCTGTTCGCGTGCATCGCGGCGCGGGTCGCGCGCGGCGTGCGCAACGCCTGGTACGAGGCCGCGCTCGACGAGCTGATCGGCGCCGGCGAGGTGCTCCACGCCGTCGACGTCGGCGACGCCTACCTGGCCGAGATCGACACGCCCGAGGACCTCGAGCGTGTCGACGACGAGGTGCGCGGGCGCTGGCCGGTGCCCGCCGCCCCGGCGGTGTCGTTCCTGGTGTGCGCGCCGCGCTCGCGCGCGCGCACCGCGCTGCTCGAGGCGCTCCTGCGCGAGCCCGGCAACGACTTCGAGATCGTCGTCGTCGACGCCGAGAACGAGCCCCCCAGCACGTCTGCGCGCGAGGCGCGCGAGCCGCGCGATCCGCGCCTGCGGCTGGCCACGCACGCCGCGGCACCAGCGCGGCTGCTGCGGGTGCTCGGGCGCGAGGCCGCTGTCGGCCGCCTGGTCCTGGAGATCGACGCCTGCGCGCTGCCGGCCGAGGAGGACGCCATGCTCGCCGGGCTCGCCGCGCTGCACGCGCTCGTCCTGCTGCGGGCCGCGCGCTCGGCTACAGCCGCGGCTCGTGCACCAGCGGACCGTGGCGCACCCGGCGCACCGCGTGCCGCACCAGCCACGTGATCCACAGAAGTGGCAGCGCGAGCAGGAACCAGGTCGCGGTCCACAGCTTGTGCGGCACGGTCCGGTGCGCGTGGCTGTCGTCCCAGATCCAGTCGACGCTCAGCACGTACAGATAGGCGACGTACGCCGGATACAGCAGCACGAAGCGCCACGGCAGGTAGTGCGCGATGATCTGGTGCAGGAACACGAAGATGCGCTGGCCGAAGTGGACGATGCTCTGGTAGCGCTTGTCCATGCCGCCGGGAACGTCCATGCGGCGCAGCATCACCGCGTCGGGATCGAAGAGCAGGTACTCGCCCGGGCGCAGCCGCGCGCGCAGCCGGTAGGCGAACGACAGCTCGTCCTCGACCGGCGTGCACTCGTCCCACAGCCCGGCCCGCTCGATGGTCGAGCGGCGCAGCGCGACGTTCGAGCCCTGGATCGAGTCGACGTGCTTGCGCACCTTCACGCGCAGGTAGGGCCGCTGCCAGCCGAGCCACGACAGCGACATGACCAGGCGCTCGGCGCGGCGCATGGCGCGGTAGGGCGGGTCCTTGCCGTCGTCGACGTGCGAGCGGCCCGACACCGCGAGGCAGCGCGGGTCCTCGAAGTTGCGCACGTGCGCGGCGATCCAGCCGTCGTCGTAGGGCAGGTCGTCGTCGTCGATGAGCAGGAGCAGCGCGCCGCGCGCGGCGCGCACGCCCTCGTTGCGCGCGCGCGGCCCGCCGAGCGGCGGGAACGGCAGCACGCGCACGCGCGGATCCTGGGCGCGCCGGGCCAGCGCCGCGAGATCCGCGGGCGTGGTCCGGGTCGACTGCTCCACGACGACGATCTCGAAGCCGTCGAAGCGCTGGGCGAGCAGGCGATCGAGCAGCTCGCAGAGCGCGGGCAGCCGGTTGTACGAGCGGACGATCACCGAGACGCGCGGCGCGCCGCTCACGCGGCCCGCCGCTTCGAGGAGGTCTTCCAGGTGTGTACGAGCATGACCAGGGCCTGCGTGCCCCAGATGATGAGGCCGTAGATCACGATGGCCGGCAAGCCGCCCGCGAAGGCCAGGATCGACCACAGGAAGCCGTAGGTGTCGCGGCGAAACAGCGCGCGCAGGTAGGTGGTCCACGAGCCGCGCGCGTAGACGTCGTCGATCGAGGCCTTGTCGGCCTCGAACCACCAGCGGAACGCGCCGAAGTCGCGGCCCAGGTTCCACACGTGCCGGTAGGTGTCGGCCTCGAGGTAGAGCCGCGCGGCCAGGGCGATGAAGCCGAGCGTGCGCCACGGGCCGCCCGCGACCACGCCGATGGCGACCACGAAGCCGGTGTCGGCGACGAAGTCGGAGATGCTGTCGATCCACTGACCGAGCCGCGAGTGCTGGAAGCGCAGCCGCGCCAGCTCGCCGTCGCAGCCGTCGAGCAGGCTGTGCAGCTGCAGGAGCGCCGCGCCCGCGATCACCGCGGCTCGGCTGCCCTGCAGCACGATCAACGTGCACGCGATACCGACGAAGATCGTGAACGTGCTGATGTGGTTGGGCGTGATGCGCGTGCGCGCCAGGAGGCGCGTCACCCGCAGCGAGAAGTGCTTGTAGAAGAGCGCGTCGGTGATGCCCTGGTAGGACTTGCCCATGCCCTGCAGGTGCTTCCACTCGGCGCGGCGCAGCGTCGCCGGCGAGTCGAGGTGCAGCCCGGCGAGCTCGTCGGCGCGCACGACGCGCGCACCGTGTGGCGGCGGCGAGCCGATCGGCACACGCTCGACCAGCGCCTCCAGGCGGGGCGGCAGCGCGCCCGCGCAGGCGACCAGCACGCGCGGCGCCGCGGCGCGCTCGGCCTCGAGTACGCGGCGCGCCAGGATGGTCAGGCCGCCGGCGATCCAGCCGGGTGCGAGCGAGCCTGCCTCGGCGGTCACGAAGACCGGCGGCACGGATACCGGGGGCACGAAGACCGGCGGCGGCGCGGCGGACGATGTGATCATCACGGTTTATATGCCGTGTCGCTCGATTCGAAGGCAACGGCAAAACGCGGCGGAGAGCGGCGCGGCGACGGTCAGCTCTGGCCGGCGCGGGGCGGCTGCAATAGTGCCTGGCCGAGGAACACGCCGTAATGGTAATAGACGGTATTCAAGCCGTTCCGACTGTTGCCGCTCTCCGAGATGGATATGCGGTCGCCGTTCCGGCTACATGGGGTCGTAGCCCTGACCAGCAGCTGACCGCGAGCATGATCACCTTCGTCCGCACCTTCACCGAGCGCGTGAGACAGCGCCGCCGCTTCGAGCTGGCGGTCGTGCTGCTGCTGGGCCTCGCCGGGCTGGTCATGGGCGGCATGGGCTCGAACCGCAATCGGGTCGACGTCTACGGCCCCAACCACTCCGGCACGCAGGAGACCCGCCGGGTGGTGCGCCAGGTGGTCGTCGCTGCCCGCGCGGCGGCGCGCGCGCCGATCACTGCCTTCCCTCCGCTACCGCGTCACGCGCGCCCGCGCGTGACGCGGGTGGCTCGTCCCGCCGCAGCCGCGCTGCACGGCCGCCAGGATCGCCTGCCCGCGCGCGTGCGCGGCCCGCCCGCCGCGATCGTCTGGACCTGACGATTCGGAGTCGAGGGGAGCGCTCGCGCTCTCGCGGACGGACGGTGGATGGGAGGCAGTCATGGGAAACAAGCTGGTCTCGGGCCTGGGGCTCGAGCTGATCGACCTGGCGCACGCACTCGAGTCGGTGCGCCTGATGACGGATCTGAGCCGGGAGCGCGCGTTCCCGAGCCCCGCGGAGGAAAAGGTCGCGTCGAACGCCGCCGCCGCGACCCTGGGCCTCGTGTCGCAGCGCCTGCAAGCGCTCGGCGCGCGCCTCAGCGGAGAGGCGGAGACGGAGGCGGGACTCGCGCCGCCCGCGTCAGGCCAGGCGCAGCGTGCGCGCGCGGTGGCCAAGGTGCGCCGGCGGTAGCGCCGCGCCGGGTCACTTCGCTGGACGGCCACCCGGGCGTTCGAGCTTCGCCTTCGTCTTGCGCGGACGGCCGACCTGCGCCGCGGGCATGGTCGCGGGCTTGAAGAGGGCCGCGGGGGTGGTCTCGAGCACGTCGGTGAGGGCGACGAGGACCGCGACGCTGAGGTTGGTCTGTCCGCGCTCCACGCGCTGGACGAAGCGGAGGTCGAGATCGGAGCGCTCGGCGAGGCGCTCCTGGGTCAGGCCGAGCTTCTGGCGACGGGCGCGGACGTTGGCGCCGATGTGGCTGAGGACGACTTCCAGGCTGGGCATCGGTCGGGCGTCCTAGCCGATACGGCCCGAGGACGTGGGCGTACGCATGCGCGGGAGGCCGCTGCCACTCTTGCCGCTGCCGCTCTGGCCGCCGCCGCTCTGACCACCGCCGGTGCCGCCGGTGACCTTCTCGAGCGCCGCCCAGTTGACCTCGGGCAGCGGCAGGGCCGGCCGCGCCAGCAGGAAGCCCTGGCCGAACTGCGCCCCAGTGTCGACGACGGCCTTGAGCTCCTCGATGGTCTCGATGCCCTCGGCCACGACCTTGGCGCCGAGGTCCTCGCACATGCGGACGATCGAGCACACCAGCTTGAACAGACGCGCCTCCTTGTGGAGGCCGGCGATGAGCTCGCGGTCGAGCTTGACCACCTCGGGAGCGAGGTCGGCGATGTACTTGAAGTTGGAGTAGCCGGCACCCAGGTCGTCGATGGCGAGGAAGACGCCCTTCGAGCGGATCTCGCGCAGCACGCCCTGGCACATGCGGTAGTGCGACAGCGGCACCGACTCGGTGATCTCGAGGAACACCGGGTGGTCGTGCCGGAAGATCGGGTCGTCGGGGCGCACCAGCCAGCCCTCGTCGAACTCGGCGGGATTGATGTTGATGAACAGCGTGGTGTCGGGGCACGCGATGACCGACATCTCGCGCAGCGCGCGTCCGAGCGTGCCCATGAAGTCGTTCGCGATCGCCGCCTCGATGATGGTCAGCGGCGACTTGAACTCGGGTACCCGGCTGCGCAGCAGCGATTCGTAGGCGAAGACGCGATGGTGTACGAGATCGACCACCGGCTGGAACGCGCAGTAGAGCTGATCCTTGGCCAGCGCCTCTCGAAGCTTCGCACTCACGGGTTGCCTCGATGCTACCACAGGGCGAGCGGCTGTCATGGAGCGGCCGCGCGCGACTCACGCGCTCGCGATCAGCGCCACCTCAGCCAGATCGAGGGGACGAGCAGCACGCGCTCGTGGGCGAAGCCAGTCAGCCAGCCGAGCTCGGCGACTATTTCGGCGACTATGTCGGCGACGGGCTCGGCACCCGCGCCACCGAGCAGCGGATCGTGCGCGTGGGCGAGCGCGCCCGCGAAGAAGCGGCTCGCCAGCCCGCGGCGGCGCGGCGCGACGCGCGCGTCCTCGACGCCCTCGGACGGCAAGCTCCCGGGTGCAGGTTGGGGCAACTCGGCGAGCTCGCGCGCCAGGCCGATGGCGGTGTCCACGCCACCCAGGGCATCGACCAGGCCGTGTACGTGCGCGTCGGCGCCAGTCCACACCCGGCCCTGCGCGACCAGGTCGATGGCCTCGACGCTGCGGCCACGGCCGGCGGCGACCTTGCGCACGAACTGCTGGTAGAGCGCCTCGATCTCGGCCTCGAGCCGGCGGCGCTCCTCGTCGGAGAAGCCGCGCGTGGCGCTGAACATGGCGGCGGCCGGGCCGCGCGTGAGCGTCTCGGTGTGCACGCCCAGCCGCTCGAGCAGGCCGCCCAGGTTCATCTTGCCGGCGACCACGCCGATCGAGCCGGTGAGCGTGCCCGGCTGCGCGACGATCTTGTGCGCCGCGCACGCCAGGTAGTAGCCACCCGAGGCCGCGACGTCGTCGAAGCAGGCGACCACCGGCTTCTGCTCGCGCAGGCGCACGACCGCGCGCCAGATGAGATCCGAGGCCGGCGCGCTGCCACCCGGCGAGTCGACGTGCAAGACGACCGCGGCCACGCGCGGATCGCGGCGCGCGGCATCGAGGGCGCGGATCGCCGCGTCGCTGCCGAGCTGCTCGCGCGGCCAGCCGCGACCCTCGCCGCCGACGATGCTGCCGTGCAAGGACAGCACGCGCACGCGCCGCTGCCGCTTGCGGAACGGGTGCGGGATGCGCAGCGGGCGATACGCCCAGCGCAGCCACGCACCGACGTCGGGCAGATCCTTGGGCACCCTGGCCGCGCCCGCGGGCTTGTGCTCATCCAGCCAGGCGCCCAGCTGATCCAGGTACGCCACGCCGTCGGCGAGGCCGGCGCTGACCGCGTCGGCGGGCATGAACGGGCCGCCGGTCAGCAGCTCGCCGGCACGCGCCGCGTCGACGCCGCGCCCGCTCGCGATCATGGTCCGCGCCTCGGCGTCGAGCCCGTCGAGGATGGCGTCCATGGCCTCGCGGTGCGCCGGGCTCATGTCTTCGCGCGCGAAGGTCTCGGCGAAGCTCTTGTACTTGCCGCGGTAGGCAACCTCGGCGCGCGCGCCGACCTTGGCCAGCGCGCCGCCGAAGAAGCTGGCCTGCGCGGCGATGCCGATCAGCGCGAGCGGCCCGCTCTCGTCGATCACGATGGTGTCCCCGGCGGTCGCGACCAGGTACTCGCGCATGCTCGGCGACGACAGGTGCACGACCACACGCTTGCCCGCGCCGCGCAGGCGCGCGAGCACCCCGCGCAGCGTGGCCAGCCGCGCCCAGCCGCCCGGCACCGCCTCGAGGCGGAACGCGACGCCCTGCACGTGCGCGTCGCGCGCGAGCCGCGCCACCAGCACCTCGAGCTGCGCGAGCGACACCGGCCCGGGCCCGGCGAACCAGCCGCGCCTGCCCTGCGGCCGCGCCGGCAGCGGGTCCTTCACCGTCACCACGACCCAGCGCGGCCGCCGGAAGCGGAACACCAGGCGCACCAGGTTGCCGAAGAGCCCGATGATCAGGCTGCCGACGAACACGACGATCGACGTGATGAGCGCGATGAGCACGGAGGTCGCTCAGCTTAGCGCCAGCCGCGGCCCTCAGTCGACCTTCTGGCCGTCCCTCCAGCGGTAGAAACCCTCGCCCGACTTCTTGCCCAGCTTGCCGTCAGCGACCTTCTGCCGCAGCAGCGCGGGCGGCTCGAACGAGGGGCCGAGCTCGCGCGTCAGGTACTCGGCGATCGCGAGCCGCACGTCCAGGCCGACCAGATCGCCGAGCTCGAGCGGGCCCATGGGGTGGCCGTAGCCGAGCTTCATCGCCTTGTCGATGTCGGCGGCCGACGCGACGCCCTGCTCGACCATGCGGATGGCCTCGAGGCCGAGCGTGACGCCCAGCCGCGACGAGGCGAAGCCGGGCACGTCGCGCGCGACGATCGGCTCCTTGCCCATGCGCACCGCGACCGCGCGCGCGGTCTCGACGGCCTCGGGCGCGCAGCCGTCGTGGCGCACGATCTCGCACAGCTTCATGACGTGCACCGGGTTGAAGAAGTGCATGCCGACCACGCGCTCGGGCCGGCCGGTCGCCTGCGCGATCGCGGCCAGCGACAGCGAGCTGGTGTTCGAGGCCAGGAGCGCGTGCGCGGGCGCCTCGCGCTCGACCACCGCGAAGGTGTCGCGCTTGAGCTGCATGTCCTCGGGGATCGCCTCGATCACCAGGTCGGCGCCGCGCACCGCGGCCTCGATCGAGGTCGTCCCGGCCAGGCGAGCCAGCGTCTTCGCCGCGTCGGCCGCGGTCAGCTTGCCCTTCTCGACGCCCTTCTCGAGGTTCGCCTGGATCCGGCGCAGCCCGTCGGCCACGTAGCGCTCCTCGACGTCGCGCAGGGCGACCTCCCAGCCGGCCATGGCGGCCACCTGCGCGATCCCGTGGCCCATCGTGCCGGCGCCGAGCACCGCCACGCGCTTGATGTCGTCGGCTCTGACGATCGTCGTCCCCATGCCTCCGCATAGCACGGTTTGCGGCCTGCCCGCGTTGAGGTATGGTCGCGCGCCATGGCGGGGACGCTGTCCGAGGCTGAGCTCAGAAGATCACTGGCCGGCATCGTCGGCGAGGATCGGGTCTCCACGCGCGCCGACGATCGCGACACCTACTCGCGCGACATGTGGCCGCGCGCGCTGTTCGCGGTGCGCGAGGGCCAGACCGCGCTCCACCCGCCCGACGTGATCGTCTGGCCGGAGAGCGAGGACGAGGTGGTCGCGCTGGTGCGGCTGGCGCGCAAGCTGCGCGTGCCCATCGTGCCCTACGGCGCCGGCTCGGGCGTCGCGGGCGGCGCGGTGCCGATCCACGGCGGCATCACCGTCGACATGAAGCGCATGGCGCGGCTGCGCCAGGTCGACGACGAGGAGCTCTGGGTGGAGGCCGAGGCCGGCATCAACGGCGAGCGCTTCGAGCGCGAGCTCGAGCGGCGCGGCTACACGCTCGGACACTTCCCGTCGTCGATCTACTGCAGCACCCTGGGCGGCTGGCTGGCGGCGCGCTCGGCCGGCCAGATGTCGACCCGGTACGGCAAGATCGAGGACATGGTGCTGAGCCTGCGCGCGGTCACCGGGCGCGGCGAGATCGTCGAGGTCGGCCGGCTGAGCCGCGCCGCCGGCGGGCCCGACTGGCTGCAGCTCCTGGTCGGCAGCGAGGGGACGCTCGCGATCATCACCTCGGCGAAGCTGCGCATCCGCCCCAGGCCCGAGGTGCGCCACCTGCGCGGCTTCGAGTTCGCGAGCGTCATGAGCGGCCTCGAGGGCATCCGCCGCGTCCTGCAGCGTGGCTTCAAGCCGTCGGTGGTGCGGCTCTACGACGAGTTCGACACCATGGTGCACCTGCGGCCGCCCAAGGCCAGCGCCGAGGGCAAGCGCGGCCACGACCCGGGCAAGCAGGACAAGCGCACCGGTGCGCTGCCCTCGCTCGAGGGCGAGAGCGACTCGGCCTCGGGCGGTGTCACCGCGGCGATCAGCCGGCTGTTCTCCGGCGAGGGCGGCTCGCGCATCGCGCGCGAGCTGCTCGGCACCGCGCTCGGCAAGCCGAAGTGGCTGAACGCCGCCGCCGAGGCGCTGGCGCCGCGCGTCGGCCGCCGCGGCTGCCTGCTCATCATGGGCGTCGAGGGCGCGACCGCGCGCGCCGACGTCGAGGCCGACCTGGTGTTCGGCGAGCTGGGACGCGCCGGCGGCAAGGATCTCGGCGCCGGCCCGGGCGAGCGCTGGCTCGCGCACCGCTACGCGGTCTCCTACAACATGTCCAAGGTGTTCGAGTCGGGCGCGTTCGTCGACACCATGGAGGTCGCCTCGACCTGGGAGCGTCTGCCCGATCTGTACGAGCAGGTGAAGCGCGCGATCGGGCAGCACGCGTTCGTGATGGCGCACTTCTCCCACGCCTACTCGGAGGGCTGCTCGATCTACTTCAGCTTCGTCGGCTACGCGGCCGGACGCGCCGCCGCCGAGGCCAGGTACGACGCCATCTGGCGCGACGGCCTGGCCGCCGCGTCGCGCGCCGGCGGCACCATCTCGCACCACCACGGCGTCGGCCTGCTCAAGGGCGCCGCCATGGCCGAGGAGCACCGCGACTCGATGGCCATCTACCACGCGCTCAAGCAGGCGATGGATCCCGACCACATCCTGAACCCCGGCAAGATGGGGTTACCGGTTCCGACGGTGAGGCCATGGGTTTCGATCACGAGGAACTGACCGCCCGGCTCGCTGACGTGTGCGGCGCACCCTACGTGCTGCGCGGCGCGCGCGAGCTGGCCGCGGCCGGCGTGCCGATCGGGCCGGGCGCGCCCGCGTGGCTGGTGCGCCCGGGCGCGGCCGCCGAGATCGCCGAGATCATGCGCCTGGCCAGCGCGCGCGGCGCGCAGGTGGTGCCGGTCGGCACCGCGTCCCGGCGCCGCGCCGAGCGCCGCATCGCGCCGCCGCTCGTCGTCATCGACATGAAGCGCATGCACCACGTGCTGCACCTCGACGAGACCTCGCTGGTGGTGCACGCGCAGGCCGGCCTCACCGGGCTGGCGCTCGAGGACCTGCTCCTGCCGCGCGGGCTGTCGATCGGCGACTTCCCGCCCGCGGCCATGCGCTCCACGCTGGGCGGCATGCTGGCCGTGCGCACGCCCGGCAAGTCGACGCCGCGCCACGGCTTCCTCGAGGACGCGGTGCTGGGCGTCTCGGCAGTGCTGGCCGATGGCCGCACCATCCACACGCGGGTCGCGCCGCGCCGCGCCACGGGTCCGGATCTGTCGCGCGCGCTGCTCGGCTCGGAGGGCTCGCTCGGGGTGATCGCCAGCGCGGTCCTGCGTATCCACCGACGCGCCGAGACGCGCGTGCTCGATGCCTGGCGGCTTCCGTCGGTGAGCGCGGGTATCGCGGCGGTGCGTCTGACGCTGCGCTCCGACGTGCGGCCGGGCGCGGCGCGTGTCTACGACGCCGACGAGGCGCGCGCGCACTTGGGCGCCGACGCTTGCGCGGCCGGCGAGGCGGTGCTGGTGGTCGCGTTCGCCGGTACACCGCAGCTCGTGCAGGTCGAGCGCCGCGTGCTCGGCGAGCACGCCACCGCGCAGGGTGGCAGCGCGCTGCCGGTGCAGCTCGCCGAGATCTGGTGGCGCCGCCGCACCGGCCACGCAGCCACCGGGGTCGCGCCGCCGCCACCCTCGCTCGAGTTCGCCGCGTCGCTCGGCCGGCTCGCGCCCACGCACACCGCGATCCTGGCCGCCGCGTCCGGCGCCGGCCGGCGCGCGCGCGCGCACATCTCGCGCTTCGACGACGACGGTGCGGTGATCTTCGTGACCTTGCTCGACGGCGAGCGCGTCGATCCGGCGAGCTCCGCGAAGGACACGGTGATCCACGCGGCGCGCGCGGCGGGCGCGCACCAGCCTGGCGAGCGCAACCCGGCGATGGCGCCGTACCACGACGCCATGAAGGCCGCGCTGGATCCGAAGGGCACGCTCGGGTAGGACGCCTGAACCGTTGACCTGGACCAAATTCGGTCACAATCTTGTCCCATGAAGCCCCTCCGTGTCGCGAACGACATCATTCCGATCGGTCAGTTCAAGGGCCAGGCGAAGAAGTACCTCAAGCGGCTCGGCGACACCAATCAGACCATGGTCATCACGCAGAACGGCAAGCCCGTGGCCGTGATGCTCTCGCCCGCCGAGTACGATCGGCTGTCAGAGCGCCAGCGCTTCGTTGAAGAAGTAGCGGCTGGGCTTGCCGACATCGAGGCCGGACGCTTGGTATCGACCCTCGAGCTGCGGCGCCGCTTGGCTGCGCGTCGCAAGACGCGCGCCCGATGAAGCTGGGCTGGTCCGTACGCGCCGAAACCCGCCTCGTCGAGATCGAAGACCATATCGCCGAAGAGAACCCCGTCGCCGCTGAGCGGCTCATCGAGCGCCTCCTCGCGCGCGCCGAAGCGCTTCGCGCTCACCCCGACCTGGGCAAGGTCGTGCCCGAGTTTCCCCGGGGCAAGCTACGCCAGCTGGTCGAAGGCAACTACCGCATCGTCTACACGCGCCGCCAGGGCGCGGTGGAAATCGTCACTGTCTTCCACGGCCGTCGGCGGTTCCCGCTCGACGAGCTGTAGGCAAGGCGCGGCCCGGAACGTCGCCTGCTGGCTTGACCGCTGGCATGACGCACGTCAGCCTTGATAGATGCACCGACGCCTGTGGCTCTGGGCCGTCGTGGTCGCCCTGCTGGGGCCAGGCCAGCCCGGCAGCGCCGAGGCACGTGAGCCGGCTAGCGCGAAGGCGGCGAAGGCGGCGAAGGCGGC
>JBKJOI010000100.1:0-5376 GCA_046595695.1 Haliangiales bacterium
CGTCTTCTCGTTCGAGATGGCCGCGCCGCTCGGCCTGTTCCAGAGCACGCTCATCGTCGAGCAGGCCAAGGGCTCGGCCATGTCGATGACGACGGTCGAGATGCCACCCAACAGCCAGGCTCGCACGCCGCCGCCGCTCGCGGCGCAGGTGCGCGAGGCCGACAACGGTCGCAAGTTCTTCGTCGTCGGCCAGGTGCAGGTGCCCAAGAACAGCGTGCTGCGCTTCGAGGTGACCGGGCTGCCCGAGCACCCGCGCGGCGTCAGGATCGCGCGCGCCGTCGCGGGCCTGCTGGTGCTGCTGCTGGTGGTGATGGCGTTGGTGGTGACCGTCTTCGATCCGTTCAAGCGCAAGCAGGTCGCCGCCGCCGCCGGCACGGACGCGGGCGCAGTGAGCCCGAGCGAGGCGCTGGCGCGCCGCAAGGAGCTGACCTCCAAGCGCGAGCAGCTCTACGACGAGCTGGTCGCGCTCGAGCGCAAGCGCGCCGCGCAGACCATCGACAGCGAGCGCTACGAGACCACGCGCCAGGCGGTGGTCAGCCGGCTCACGCTGGTGCTGCGCGAGCTCGATCAGCTCGATACGACGGCCACGCGCGCGAGCTGAGCCCCCATGACGTCCGCGAGCCGCGAACCGACGCATGGCTTCCAGCAGGTGTCGGCGAAGGGGCTGACCAAGCTCTACGGCCGGCACCGCGCGCTCGGTGGCGTCGACCTCACCCTGCGCGCCGGCTCGCTGTGCGCGCTCCTGGGCCCGAACGGCGCCGGCAAGAGCACACTGCTCGGCATCCTGTCGACGCTGGTGCGGCCGACGAGCGGCAAGGTCAGCTTCGCGGCCAACGGGCGTGAGCTCGATCCGCACGAGGTGCGCGCCGCGATCGGCGTGCTCGCGCACGAGCCGATGGTCTACCTCGAGCTCTCGGCGGTCGAGAACCTCGACTTCTTCGCCCGCCTCTACGACGTCCCGGGCGCGTCGGCGCGCGCCGCCGAGCTGCTCGACGAGGTCGGCCTCGACCCCGAGGCGCGCCTGCGCCCGGCGCGCACGTACTCGCGCGGCATGCTGCAGCGGCTGTCCCTGGCGCGCGCGCTCCTGCACCGGCCACGCCTGCTCCTGCTCGACGAGCCGTTCACCGGCCTCGATCGCGCCGGCGCCGACGCGCTCGCGCGCACCTTGGCCGCGGCCAAGCAGGGCGGCCGCATCGTGCTGGTGGTCAGCCACGATATCGACGCGCTCGCCGAGCTGTGCGACCACGTGGTCGTGCTCCGGCGCGGCAAGATCGCGCACGACGAGGCGCAGGACACGCCCTTCGGCGCTGCCGCGCTGAAGGAGACGTACCTGAGGTTCACGGAGTAGAGTGCGCAAGCGCATGCTCTCCGAGCCGTTGCCATGAGCTTCCTCCGTCACGCCTCGCTGGTCGCCTGGAAGGATCTCCGCGTCGAGTTCCGCACCCGCGAGATCGTCTACATGATGCTGTTCTTCGCGGCGGTGGTGATCCTGATCTTCTCCTTCGCGTTCGTCGCGCCCGCGGAGGAGGGCGCGCCCGCCGCGGCGCAGACCATGAGCGGGCTCGAGTCGTCGGGCACCGTGGGCGGGGCCGAGCCCAAGAACCGCGAGGTGCTGCCCAACGTCGCGGCCGGCATCCTGTGGATCTCGATCACCTTCTCGGGGACGCTCGGTCTCGGCCGCGCGTTCGACCGCGAGCGCGAGGGCGACACCATGCGCGCGCTGCTCCTGTCCCCGGTCGACCGCGGCGCGGTCTTCCTGGGCAAGGCGATGGGCATCGCGATCTTCATGCTGCTGGTCGAGGTCGCGGTGGTGCCGCTGACCGCGCTGCTCTTCAATGCGCCCATCGGCGCGCGACCGTGGGAGCTGGCGGCGTTGCTGGTGCTGGTCACCATCGGCTTCGCCACCGTCGGCTCGGTCTTCGCCGCCACGCTCATGCGCACGCGCGCGCGCGAGGTGCTGCTCGCCGTGATGCTCTACCCGATCATCATCCCGGCGCTCATCGCCGGCTCGAAGGGGACCTCGGCGCTCTGGATGGATCCTCCCGAGCTCGCGGTGGCGCACTTCTGGATCAAGTTCCTGCTCGTCTTCGACGCGATCTTCATCATGGTCGCGCTGTGGGCGTTCGAATCCCTGGTGGTGGAATGATGAAAACGCTCTCCGTCTGGGTGTTCTATGCGGTCGCGGCCGCCTGCGCGGTGATGTTCTTCTTCCTGCCGATGCAGGTGTTCGAGAAGGCGCCGCTCGACTACATGCTCTACATCAACCAGAAGATCTTCTACTACCACGTGCCCGCGGCCTTCATGATGTTCCTGTCGGTGTTCGTGTGTGGCATCGCGTCGGTGTTCTTCCTGGCCAAGCGCGACCCGCGCTACGACGACGTGGCCTCGGCGGCCGGCGATCTCGTGGTCATGTTCGGGCTCATCGTGCTGGTCACCGGGCCGATCTGGGCCAAGGCGGCCTGGGGCGTGCCGTGGGTCTGGGAGGCGCGCCTCACGCTGTCGCTGCTGCTGTGGATGATCTTCGTGGCCTACACGCTGGTGCGTCGCTACGGCGGCGCCGGCTCGGAGCGGCTGGCCGCGGGCCTGGCCATGTTCGGCATGGTCAACGTGCCGCTCGTGTACTTCGCGGTGAACTTCTGGAAGACGCACCATCCGACCAACAAGGTCGTCCCCAGCCTGCAGGGCGCGATGCGCGAGGTCTTCGGCACCGCGACGCTCGCCTACTTCCTCCTCTTCCTCGTGCTGCTCTTCACCCGGCTCGCGGTCGGGCGCGGGCAGCGTCGGCTGGCCGCGGCGCACGATCTCGCGGTCGAGAACGGCCACCTGGATTGATCATGACGAACACGACCAAACGCCCCACACGAATGCTCCTGTCCCTCGTGCTCCTGGCCGCGCTCGGCGGGCCTGCCGCGGCGCAGAACGAGGCGCCCGCGCCGGTAGCAGCGCCCGCACCCGCGCCTGCGCCTGCAGCGGAGGCGCCTGCAGCAGCCGCGCCCGCGCTCGCCGCCGCCGCACCGGTCGCCTCGGCCGATCGTGCGAAGAACCCGCTCGGCGGCGCGCGGCTGGAGAAGTACATGCTCGACCGCGAGGCCGGCGAGATCCCGGTCGAGGCCGGTCGCCGCTTCCTCGACGATCTGAGCGCGCTCAGCCCGCAGGTCCGCGCCAGCGTCACCGATGCGGTCCGTTTCGAGATCCAGAAGGACGAGGCGGACAAGTTCGCGCGCCAGAAGAACTACGTGCTCTACGCGTACTCGGCGCTCTGGGTCATCCTGCTGCTCTTCGTCGTCGGCGTATTCTCGCGGCAGCGCAAGCTCGCCGCCGAGTTGGCCGCGCTCGAGTCGCGGGTGAGCCGAGAGAAGAAGTAGGCCAAGGCGATGGGCAACATCACCTCTGGGCACTTCATCTTCATCCCGATGATCCTGCTCATCGGGTTCGTGTTCGGCTTCATCATCGGCGGCCGCGCCGCGCGCGATGCCTACCAGATGGAGCTCAAGCGCGACGAGGAGCGCAGGCAGGCCAAGCTCGACCGCGAGGTCCGTCGTGCTGCCCGCGCCGAGGGCGGCGAGGACGGCAAGGCCGAGTAGGCGATCCAGGCGCGGTGGCAGCTTGCGCCGCCGCGAGCGCGGTTACTCCGCCTCGAGCTCGGTCACCAGCTTGCCGAGCGTCCGGCTCGTGGTGTCCCAGCCCTGACGCCGGGACAGATCCTCCAGATCGTCGCCCAGCTCCTCGCAGCTCGGGAAGCGGTCGTCCGGGTCCTTCGCCAGCGCGCGCGCGACCAGGTGATCCAGCCGCTCGGGCGTGCCCGGGCGCAAGGACGACACCGCCGGCGCCTCGTCCTCGACGACGGCGCGCATGCTCAGGAAGTCGGCGTCGCGCCGGAACAGCCGCCGGCCCGTGGTCAGCTCCCAGAGCAGGATGCCGACCGCGAACTGGTCGCTGCGCGCGTCGAGCGCGCGACCACGGCACTGCTCGGGCGACATGTACGCGTGTTTGCCCTTCATCGCGCCAGCGACCGTCTCGCTGACCACCGCGGTCGCCTTGGCGACGCCGAAGTCGATGAGCTTGGTGACACCTTCGGGCGTGATCATCACATTCGGCGGGCTGACGTCGCGGTGCACCAGCCCGAGCGGGCGACCCAGCGTGTCGCAGATGCCATGCGCATGCTGCAGGCCGGCGCACAGATCGAGGATGATGCGCGCCACCGGGCCGAAGGGCAGGGGCACGCGGCCGCGCTCCTCCGCGCGCTCGCACAGCGTCGACAGCTCGATCCCGCGCACGTACTCCATGGCGATGAAGTAGGTGTCACCGACGTGGCCGAGGTCGTAGATCTGCGCGATGTTGTCGTGCTGCAGCCGCGCCGCGATGCGCGCCTCGTGCACCAGCATGCGGGTGAACTCGGGCTGGTCGATCAGGTGCGGCAGCACGCGCTTGACCACGACCGTGCGCGCGAAACCGGCATGCCCCTCCTGCTCAGCCAGATAGGCCTCAGCCATGCCGCCCGAGCCGAGCTTGCGCAGGAGCCGATACTTGCCAAATGCAGTCATGACGCGCTGCGTCCAGATCCGATGATATCATCCTCGCCCTCATGAGCTTCGACCTCAAGTTTACGGAAGAGCAAACTCAACTCGTCGACACGGCGCGGGAGTTCACCAAGAAAGAGATCGTCCCGGTCGCCGGCAAGCTCGACGAACACGGCACGTTCCCGACGGAGATCATGAAGAAGTGCTGGGAGCTGGGCCTGATGAACCCAGAGGTCCCGGAGTCGGCGGGCGGGCTCGGGCTCTCGTGTCTGGACCACTGTCTGATCCTCGAGGAGATCTCGTTCGGCTGCCTGGGCGTGAACACGACCATGGCCGGCAACATGCTGGGCGCCATGCCACTCCTCCTCGCCGGCACCGAGGAGCAGAAGGAGAAGTACCTGGGCTGGCTGGTGCGCGAGCCGATCTTCGCCGCGTACGCTTGCTCCGAGCCCGACGCCGGGTCGGACGTGGCCGGCATGTCGACCAAGGTCACCAAGCACGGCGATGAGTATGTGCTGAATGGGCAGAAGCGCTGGATCACGAACGCCGGCGTGGCCAGCTGGTTCACCACCTTCGCCACCTTCGACAAGGCGCAGAAGCACAAGGGCATCACCGCGTTCGTCGTCGACGCGGCCACGCCGGGCGTCAAGATCGGCCGCAAGGAGGACAAGATGGGGCAGCGCTGCTCCAACACCTGCGACATCATCTTCGAGGACGTGAAGCTGCCGAAGAGCGCGCTCGTCGGCGAGGAGGGCGGCGGCTTCAAGGTGGCGATGAAGACCTTCGATCGCTCGCGGCCGTGGATCGCCGCGACCGCAGCGGGCGTGATCCGGCGCTCGCTCGAGGAGAGCCGCGC
>JBKJOI010000107.1:0-17799 GCA_046595695.1 Haliangiales bacterium
CGCCGCGAGGCCGGAGCGATCGAGGATCACGAACGGTAACGAACGGTGATTTAGAAGTACTGGCCGTAATCGCCGAACATGTACTGCAAGAAGTCTCGGCGCCAGATCGAGACGGCGTACCAGTCGATGCCCATCGTGACGGAGGCGCTCACCCCGGGCGCTTTGATCGTGGTGCCCGAGATGCCGTACTCTGCCTTGACGCCGAGTTCAAGCGAGCCGCCCACACAGATCCCCGCGCACTGATACAGCTTGGCCTCGATGGACAGCGCTCTAATGCCGGCGCCGACCTGCGGTCCGTCCCCGCCGATGCCGGCCTCGGCATAGGTGCCGAAGCCCTTCAGCTCGAGCGTGAAGGTGGGCGGCTGCGGCTCGAGCCCCATCCCGATCATGTCGCCGGCGCGTCTCTGGTCGGCCGCGCTCGGACCGACGAGCATCCAGGCCACGGTCGAGACCTCGGCCTTGAGCAGCGTCAGGCTGAGCTTGTTGCTGACCAGATCGATCTTGTTGTCCAACCACTTCACGCTGGCCGTGCTCTTGATCGTGTCGGCGTGCTGGATGAGGGCCTCGGCCTTGCCGCTCTCCGTCTTCCACTCGACTGACTGAGTGCCCCGAGGATCGACGAACGACAGCGGGTTGCCCTTCGCGTAGCCGTACAAGTTGCACTCGAGTGGGCTGCCCTGGCACTTCTCGAGGTTCTCGAGGAACAGCGGATCGGGCGTCCAGAACTGGCTCAGCGTGGGATCGTAGTCGCGCGCGCCCATGCGCACGCTGCCGAGGTCGGCGTCGTAGCCCAGGCGGGTGAAGTCGAGGGTCTCGGCGCGCGCCCCGCGGGTCGTGCGCGCCCCGTACGGGCTGCCCAGGTGCTCGGCGCCGGCCTCGTCGCTGATCGGGGTGCCCCGCGCATCGGTCGCGATGGTGCGGAAGCGGCCGGCGTCGATCACGCCCACCGTGATGCCGTCGATCTCGACCGGCAGCACCAGGCCCGCCGCCGTCAGCACCGCGCCCTCGACGTCGGCGCGCACCGGGATGCCGTCGACGGTCTTGAGCGCGCGCAGGTTGGCCTCGTCATAGAAGTAACGGACGGTGCGCGCGCCCCGGCGGGCCACGTCGAGCTCGCCACCCGGCCCGTACTCGAAGCTCGTGTCGCCGCGCCGGACGACGCGGCCCGCCGCGTCCCAGCGGTAGGCCACACCCCCCACGTCGAGGGTCGAGCCGCTCGGCCGCACCCGCCGTTGCCCGAGGTCGTCCCGGATATCGAGCGGCAAGCCCGAGCTGGTGTACGTGTAGCTGGTGCTGGCGCTGCCGTCGCTCGCGGTGGTCAGCTCGCCGCGCCCACCATAGCCGTAGGTACGCGTGCGCGCGCTGCCCGCCCGCGTGAAGCGTTCGGAGGCCACCAGGCCGCGCGCGTCGAGGCGCCAGGCGACGCCGGAGCTCACCACCGGACCGGAGAGCGCGAAGCCGCGCCGCTTCGCGGTCACCGGATCGTACTCGGCCGTCAGCACGTGGCCGTCGGCGAGGTGCGCCGTCGCCAGGCGCCCGCGCCCGTCCCGGCTCAGGCGGTACAGCTCGGCGCCGTCGAGCAGGGCACGCGCGACGCGGCCGTACTCGTCCACCTCGGTGGTCAGGCGCCGCGTCTCGAGCACGGCGCCGCTCTGGTCCCGGACGGTGAAGACCGTGGTCCTGGGCGCGCCGTCGGCGAAGTAGGTCATGTCGCGGGTGAGCTCGCGCCAGCCGTTGCCCAGCCGCGCGACCAGCTGGACCAGCCGTCCCGCTGCGTCGTGCTGGAGGCGGCGCTCGAGCTGCTCGGCCCGGATCACGGAGAGCCGTCCCAGCTGGCCGGGGAGCCTGGATCCGCCGGCGCCCAGGCCCTCGCCGTCGTACTGCAGGCCAAGCTCGCGCGCGGCGCCGTCGGCCCTGCGCATGCCGAGGCCGGTCTGGCGTCCGATCGCGTCGTAGCTCGTCAGCTCGCGCCGGACCAGCTGGCCGCCCGCGTCGGCGTAGCGCTTCTCGACCAAGAGGCCCGAGGTCGGGTGGTACGCGAGATCGACCGTCGCGACCCCCGAGCGCACGATGCGCGTGGTGCGGCCGTAGGCGTCGTAGCTCAGGCGATGGACGCCGTCGGGCGTCGTCACGTGCACCAGCCGGCCCATGCCGTCGTAGCCGTAGCGGTGCTCGA
The DNA here is from genome assembly GCA_046595695.1 of Haliangiales bacterium. Lineage (GTDB taxonomy): Bacteria > Myxococcota_A > Polyangia > Haliangiales > SHYZ01 > JBKJOI01. The sequence goes on from JBKJOI010000107.1 coordinate 2,177, forward strand.
CACCGAGCTCGTCGCGGTGGCGCACGATCTGCCCGGCGGCGTCGCGCGCGACCTCGCGCACGAAGGTGCCGTTCGCGACGGTGCGCTCGACCAGCTCGGCCCCGCGCAGCTCCCACGAGCTCGAGCGCGTGCCGGCGGCCGCTTCTTCGTGCTGCGTGGTCTGCAGCGCCGTGAAGCCGAAGCCGGCGCCCACGGTGGTCTCGAGCTCGCGCACGTCGGTGGCGTACAGCCCGGCCAGCGTGGCCTCTAGGATGCCCTCGCTGCCCGCCACCGGCGCGCGGTCGTAGCCGCGCTTGGTCAAGGAGGCGCGGTCGTTCCCCGCGAGCCCATCGATCAGCCACGCGCCCGTCCAGCGCGCCGTGGCCAGCTTGTCGCCGCTGGCTGCCTGCAGCTCGACCTCGCGGCGCGAGCGGCCCGCCGCCACGTCGACGGCGGTGCGCACGTCGATCGCACCAGGCTTTTCGGCGCTCGCGTACCGGTACGCGAGCTGCTGCGAGGGCTGCGCGGGCGTGGTACCCGCCACGTTGCCCCAGACGCTCGCCAGACGTCCCAGCCCGTCGTAGCCGAAGCCCTGCGTGGAGACTGCGCCGCCGCGGTCATCGGCGAGCTCGCGCAGCGCATCGGTGACCGGATCGATCGCGGCGACCCGCGTGATCGAGCCGTCGACGGCGACCACCTGGGTGAGTCGGCCGAGCGCGTCGTAGCCGAGCCGGGTGAGGCCTCGGCCCGGCGCCCCGCTGGTGGCGAGGCGTCCGTCCGCCTGGTAGGAGTTTTCCTGCATGATCCAGGTGCCCATGGGCCCCAGCTGCGCGACCCGGGTCACCTGCCCCAGCTCGTCTCGCGTGATGTCCAGGCGGTGATCGAAGTTGCGCGTGGCGTCGTCGTGGACCCCCCACATGCGCTGGGTCGCGGGCAGACAGTGCAGCTCGCCGACCAGCGCGGGTACGGCCGCCAGCGTCTCCTCCTTGGTCACGATCACGCCCGGAAGCGTGGACCTGACGCGCAGGGGACAGAGGTCCTGCCAGGTCTCGAAGTCGACGCGGGTCGACAGCGCCGCGCCGCCTGCCGCCGGCCGATAGCCCGACTCGGTGCCGCGGGGACGGCGCCAGTCGAGGCCGCGGAAGCGCACCGCCTCGAGCGTGCTCGTGGTGAAGCGCTCGATCGCCGGGGTCGTGCTGTCGCGGTCGACGGTGGCCAGCACGACGCCCGAGACGTCGTCGTCGTTCCAGAAGTCGACGCGCTCGCTCAGCCGGGGCGACAGCTTGGTGGCGCTCGCGAAGCCGACCAGGTAGCGACCCACCGAGTGCCAGATCGCCTTGCCGTACTCGTAGCTGTAGGTCACCGAGCCCTGGCCGGTCGAGGCCACGGTGAGCGAGCTCAGCAGGGCGTAGCGGTGGGTGATGCCGGGCTCCGGCCGCACGCGTGAGTAGCCGAGCTGGATCACGGTGCCCTTGCCGTCGTCGGCGCGGCGCAGGAGGCCGGTCGACGGGGTGGCCAGGGCGATGCTCTTCGCGTGGCGCCCGTCGACGAACACGAGCTCGGGGTTGCCGCTGCCGCGCAGATCGGCGAACACCGGGTAGCTGAAGCTGAACGGTAGATTGGCGAGGCCCGGGACCGCCGCCTGGGCGTAGTGGTCGCCCTGGTTCAGGAACGTGTAGGCCCGCTGGCCCTTCGAGAGGAGCACGTCGGAGAGGCCGTCGCCGTTGAAGTCGCCGTGGCTGAACTGGAAGCCGGCGAGGTCGACGACGCTCGAGCCGTCGAGCTGGCGGAGCGGCAGGATCTTGCCGACGCTCTCGAAGCGGCCGTGGCCCTTGCCGTACCAGACCACGAAGGCGGACGAAGAGCGCGCCGTGAGGTCGGGCTTGCCATCCCCGTTCACGTCGAGCACCCACACGGTGGCGCCGGAAACCGCGGGCTCGAGCGGCTGCCCGGGCAGGGTCTGGAAGGACCACGAGGTGGCGGTGCTGGTGTTGCGGCTGACCTGCACGCCGTTGCCGTAGAAGCGCACGAGGTCGGGGCGCTGATCCGAGTCGACGTCGGTCATGCGCGTGGTCGCGTCCAGGCGCCAGCTCCCGGGCAGCGGGGTGCTGCCGAGCGCCATGCCCGCCCGCGAGCAGATGGTGACGGTGGAGGCGAACGCGCCGCTGTCGGGGCGGACGACCACGACGTGGGGATCCACGGCGCCGGGCAGCATGCGTGCGAGCGCGCGCGGCTCGTTCGCGATCGAGTCGGCGGGTCGGCAGCGCGGGTCCTCGAGGCCGGTCCGCGCGGGCAGGGCCTCGAGCGTGAAGCCGCTGCCGGTGTAGCGCACCAGGGCGCCCGCGTAGCTGTGCTCCAGATCGGTGAGCCCGTTCTGCTCGATGTCGATCGTCGCCGACTTGTTGGTCTGCAGGCCCAGCCCGTTGCTGAGCATGAGGTAGGTGTCCAGGGCGGGCACCGCCTCGAGGCGGGCCGCCTGCAGGTGCTCGATGCCCAGATCGTAGTCGTAGAGCGCAACCGGCTCGCTGGCGCCCGAGGCGAAGGTGCGCTTCGCCGAGGTCAGGTAGAAGGCGGGGCCGAGCGGGCTCGTGGTGTAGCCGAGGTCGTAGTGCCAGCGCTCCGAGAGCGCGGCGCCGGCCCGCGCCTTGACGACCACCTGGACGACGCGGCGATCGAGCACGAGCGGGCTCCCCGAGCCGTAGCTGGTGAATGGCCTGGCCACGGTCTCGTAGCCGAGCTGAGCCTCGTACTGCGTGCCGTCGTGGCGGCCGCCCCACCTGACGCTCTGGAGGAAGCTGCGTCCCGAGGCGTTCCTTAGCCAGCTCAGGTGGGTGGAGTCGCCGTGCAGCGAGTCGACGCGCGAGAGCATCCAGGCGAAGGTCCCGTCGGGCGTGGTCACGGCGTCGGCGGCGGCAAAGGTGTAGATGGTGCCGTCCCCGAGGTTTGCCTGCCAGCCGCTGGCCGCACGCACGAGCCGCACCTGGCTGCCGAGCCCGGCCGGGTAGTAGGCGCCGTCGTCGCCCTGGACCAGGCGTCCCCAGGGGCTCACGAACCCGTCGGTGTCGTCGTACTGCAGGTCGCCGAGGACCCGGGCCCGCTGGATGGCCAGCTCCGCCTTCCAGCCCATGCCCCACTCGGACAGGCCGCCTTCGGCCGAATACGCGGGGAAGATCTGTGCGAGCAGCTTGCCGCGCGCCTCGGGCGTCTCGATGTCGAGCGGCAGGGAGTAGGCGCCGCGCGCCAGATCGGCAGCGCCGAAGCTCAGCTGCGACAGGCTGCCGGCGAGGCTGCCCCGCTGCGGCGGCACCAGGGTGGGCGGCTGGACCTTGAGGTCCTGCCCGAGCTCCGCGGCGTGGGCCGCGGGCAGAGCGGTGACGAGCGCGGCGAGCGCGGCCGCGAGACGAAGCTGAACGGTGCTCATGGGTGTCCTCTACGAAAACGACGTTTGTGTGGGGTCTGTCGACGGCGGCAAACGCCGCGGTGCGGCGGAGCCTACGGACCGACCGGGGTCCGGCAGCCCTCGATGCCCACGCCCTCCGGCACAGTCAGGTACTCCAGCTGCCAGACCAGCAGCAGCCGCGAGACGTTGGCCATCGGGTAGGTCGCCACGTACGAGGACAAATTCAAGTCGTAAGTATTGAAGGGCGACAGACCCGCGAACGCTGTCGCGGCGTGGGTTTTCACGTAGCCCACCGCGTCGGTTGCGTTGGCCGACAGCACGGGGACAGACGCCCCGAGCCAGTGGAGGTCCTCTGCAGGTATGTTGTAGGGGACGATGCCTTCGGCGAGCGTGAACAGGGTCTGGGCGCTGAGCTTGACGGCGGAAGCGAAATTCGTGTCGACCGGCATCGCCACTGGCGTCTCGAGAACGATGGCGAACTTCTGGATGACTGGTGCACCGGCGGTGCAGTCGAGCCGAGCCTGGCCGTTGTCACCGTCCAAGAAGTACAGGTCCGCGGGCGTGATGGTGATCTCAGCCTTGCGGTCCGCCACGTTGGGCGCCAGGATCGCGTTCCAAACGGCCTGCGCGGTGCCCAGGTCGACGCTCGCGAGGCCCCCTTCCTGGCAAGGCCCGAGCAGACCGCAGCCCTCCGGCGTGCCCGCGGACGTGTAGGTCTCGGGCCGTGGGATGGCGACCGCGACCATGAGCGGGCCATAGGTTCGATCGTCGTTGTTGGCCGAGACCAGCGCGTTCACGACCTTGTCCGCAAAGCGGCCGATGGTCTCGTCGATGTCGACCTGCGAGGTCGCGAAGTCGAGGTGCTCGAGCGCGACGAGATCGGCCGCGACCGACTCCGCGCCGTCGGGGCTGAGCAGCGAGACTACCGCCGACGGGTACCGCAGCTCGAAGATCGGCGGCACATGGTCGCGCAGGTACCGGACGAGTCGTGCGCGCGTCACCGCCATGCGATTGCGGCGGAGATCGCGCAGCTGCCAGCGCTCCATCAGGTGCTCGAGGCGGCTGGCGCCCTGGGCGGTCGCGAGCTCGCGGCCGACGGCGTCGTTCTCGAGCAGCGCCAGGTGGATCTCGCGCTCCTGGGCCACGATCTCGATCCGGCGGTAGAGGCTCACGATCACGCTCGTGGTCCAGTACTCGAGGTAGTCCTGCGCCGGGGCCGGCAGCTGCGTGATGTCGCGCCCGGTCCGCGTCTGGATGGTGGTGCGGATCTCCTGGCGCAGCTCGAGCTCCTGCGCCTGCAGCAGCTTACCCTGCGCGGCGAGCTCGCTGGCCTTGCTGCGGAGCCGGGCCGTGGCCTCGGCCATGGCGCCGCCGAGCTGGGCGATCAGCAGGCCGGTGGGCCGGGTGATCCAGGCGTCGACGGTGAGCGCGGGGTCGCTGCTCAGGGGGCAGGAGAGATCGTTCACGACCAGGTAGACGTCGACCGCGCGCTCGGCGAGGTAGGCGGCATCGGGTCCCACGACCTGGACGTCGACGAGGCGGCTCGGCTGTCCGGGCTCGGTGGTCACGAGCAGGAGCGCGCCGGCGGGAGCTTCCGGGTAGGGCGTGTTGTCCAGGAACAGCCCGCCGGCGAAGGTCGCGCTCTCACGACTCTCGGTGCCGTGCTGCCAGTTCTTGCTCTTCGTGGCCGAGAGGCTCGCCGAGAGGCAGGCCTTCACATAGACCTCGAAGTTCACGCCAAAGGCACCGGCCGCCGGCCCGCCCCCATAGCCGGCCTTGACGCACGCCTCGACAGAAGCGGTGGAGGTCATGCTCCGCTCGCGCGCGAAGGTCTCGGTCCTGAAGCCGGTCTCCGACCACGAGAGGCGATAGCCCTCGGGACCGATGACCGGGCTCGGATTCTGGGCCGTCGGGGCGTAGTGGCTCTGGGCGAGGGCGCACGAAGGCGACCAGGAGTTGGTGACCCGGAGCTTGATCGCTTCGCCCTGGGCCAGCGTCTGCCTCCAGGTGTTGCCGCCCTGCTGCACGCCGATGACGCTCGGCAACCTGCTCCCTGACGGGCTGAAGCGGGCCATGCTGGCGCGGACCGCGATCGTTCCCAGCGACTGGGCCGGGCCACCGACGCCGGTCAGGTGCGCGGTCGCGCCGAGGAAGTGGTCGAGCTCGTTCGCCGCCCGGTCGCGCTGCTCGTCCTCGGCGTGACGGAACACCGCCAGCTTGCGGCCAGCGTCCGCGATCCGCTCGCCCAGCTGACTCATCCGATCGATCGTGACCTGCACGGTCCCCTCGCCGCGAAGACGTCTCAGCAAGCTGTCGGCCAGCTCGAAGCGCTTCGACTTGTAGAGCGCGAGCTCCTCGTCGAACTTGTTGGCTTTACCGGTCAGCTCGGTGACCATCGTGGCGCGGTTCTGCAGGCCGTGGTCCAGGGTGCGGACAATGTCGCCGAGGAACTGCCCGCTGCGCCGGAAGCCTTCGTAGCGCTGGCGCGCGGTGCCCACGAGCGTTCCGAGGCCCGCGGCGGCGGGCGACAGGGACGGATTCGACAGGAGCGCCGCGAGACCGCCGGGGTTGCCATCGGCCGCGAACGCCCGAGCGAGCCGCTCGTGGGCTGCCGGCTGCGCGAGCTGGGCAAACGCGTGGTGCAAGCGGGTGTGGATCTGGAACGCCGCGGGGCTCACCGCCCCACCGGGGCCGTTGGTCCGGTGCAGCTCGGTCGACTCGGTCACGGCCGCCAGCAGCCCCACTCGATCGGGGAGCGACGCGATGAGCCGCCAGGCCTCGCTGGTGAGGGTCCGGGTCGCCAGGCCCTTGCGGTAACGCGTCGCGAGGTCGTGCATGGCGCTCGCGTCCTCGAGGCGCAAGAACAGGCCATGCAGCGCGTCGGCCGTGAGCGCAAGCAGAGGCGGGGTCTCGAGCGTCGATTCGAAGAGGCCCGCGAGCACCTCGACGTCGGCAATCAGCGAGGCCCCCGCCACTTCCGCCAGCTGGTCCTCCGCGGTCAAGTCGGTGGCGATGGTGGTCGGCAGCTGGCGCGCGCTGTCGTTGGCCCGGCTCCAGAAGCGCGTGAGCACGGGGCTGGTCTGGGCGCGCAGCCAGGCGAGGTTGGCGACGCTGGTGGCATCGGCCGGGACTACCACCGGCGCGGCCAGCTGGGCCTTTCCGTACCAGAGGTCGATCGCGGCCAGGACCGCGTTCATGTTCGAGAAGCGGCTGGTCACGGCGTTGAAGCTGAGCTGGCGGAACTGCGCGTCCATGAGCGGCAGGGTGAGCCGCGCGACCGCGTCGCGCATCACGCCCCGGCACGTGGGGCTCGCGACGGTCGCGACGTCACGGAAGGCTTCCAGGCAGTAGGCGTGCTGCCCGAGCTCGCTCGCCAGGTTGAGCGCGGCGTTGCCGCTCTGCGACCAGCGCACGCCCAGGTTGGCGCACATCCGCAGCTTGGGCAGGAAGGCGGCGAGCTCGGCCTGGCAGGTGGCCACGCCGATGTCGGCCCGGCACAGGTTGTAATCGGGGTTGGCGTACGTGGCGCGGACGACGTTGCGCTGGTCCTCGCTGAGCAGGTGACCCCGGAGCTCTAGCAAGAGCTGCAGCCGCGCCGCGATCGCGCGCTTGAAGTGGAGTGGCTCGACCTGGTCGGCCGGGGACCCGGCAAACTGCGCCGGGCCGTCGAGCGCGCTCTTGAGCGCGACGTACTTGGAGGCGACCTGGGGCACGTTGTCGAACGGCAGGTCGTCCTTGGTGGTGCACGAGACGGCGGAGACGGCGTTCTGCGCGATGCCCTGCACGGTGACGAACTTCTCGGGGCGCTGCTGGGCCGGCAGGGTGTGCTTGTTCGCCTTCCCGCAGGACTCGCGCTGCAGCGTGCAGGTGTGGGTCGCCATGGCGACCGCGCAGGCCCCGCATTGCTGGTTCGCTGCATAGACCTTGACGGGATAGGTCTCGCGGAAGCTGCAAGCTTCGTTGACGTTCCACGTCTCATACTTGTGCCGACCGCTGACGCGCGTGGAGTGCGCTCCCTCGCTGGTGGAATACAGGGGAATCGGGAGCGTAATGATGGCGGCTCCGGCGAGGTAGACGCCGAACTTGTGCGTGGAGGAGTGCGTGAAGGGCGCGTCCGCGAGATCGGCCTGGAACCAGGCGCCGAGCTGGGTCTGGCGAGCCGCAGCGTCGCAGAAGCCGCTCGGCCGGGTGACCGCCGGGCAACTGGTGCCGATGAGCTCCCAGGCGCCGGCCTGCTCGGCGCTCTTGACCCAGGTCTTGGTGCACTTCTGCGCCACCCGCGAGCCCTGCGAACCCGTGGTCCGCGTCGCCGGAGCGACGCCGTTCTCCCAGAGATGGCAGCTGGGCCACTGCGGGCAGTACGTCCCGCAGTCGGCATGCTGAGCCGAGCAGGTGTTCCACTCCTGGTAGGCCCACGGCCCCGAGCAGGTCGTGGCGGTGACGCCCAGGTCGGCCTGGGTACACGTCGTGTTGATGGGGCTGCTGAGCTCCTGCTCCAGCGTGTCCAGCGGCTCGTCCTCGAGGTGGGGAACGTCGCCACAACCGGGCAGTGCCGCGCAGAGTCCGGCCAGCCCCAGGATCGAGAGCAAGGGAATAGATCGCAGATACTTCATGGTGCCGGACCTATTCAACCGCCATGCCATCCGGACCCGGCGAAGGAAAGCACCGGAACCATTGATGCGGGGCGTCGCTTGACCCATGCGAGTGACACGATCCGACACGATGCGACACATCGCCCTGGCGCGGCGTCGTCACAGCAGAGGCACCGGAGAGGCGCGCGGCGCGCAGGCCGCTCGCAGCCTCGCGGCCGCTCGCAGCCTCGCGGCCGCCGGCGGTCAGCGGCTGCGACCGCCTATTCGCGGAAGCCGCGCTGCTCGAGCCAGGTGTTGACCTCGTCGAGCACGCGCGCGAACGAGGGCGCGACGAAGATGCGCGGCTGGTAGGTCGTGGGGTCGTACTCGGTGCGCGCCATGCGCTCGAGATCGAAGGGCAAGAGCTCGGCCTGCCTGGTGAAGCTCTGGATCTCGCCGTACGACGAGAGCAGCCCGGCGCCGTAGGCCTTGACCTCGCCGTCCTCCTCGGCGGCGCCGAACTCGAGCGTGTACCAGTAGACGCGCTCGAGCTCGAGCGCCGAGGGCGTCTCCGAGTCGAGGTCGGGGCCAGCGAACATCGCGGCCTGGCCGAGCCGCCGGTTCAGCTCGGCGAGCTCGGGATGGATGAGCGTCGCCGCGTGGCCGACCAGCTCGTGGATCACGTCGGGCTCGGGCGTGTAGAGCGGTTGCGCCGCGTGGCGCACGTACTGCGTCGACAGGAAGACGCGCTCGGACAGGCGCTCGAGGAACTTGCGACCGCTCACCAGGCCGGCGACCGGGGTCATCTGGAAGCCGGTCACCGCCGCGAGGCGAGGGTTCAGCTCGGCGAGCTGCGGGATGCGGTCGCGCGGCAGGCCCAGCTCGCCGGCGAGCGTGACGCACTCGCGGCAGGCGCGCTCGCGGTGCAGCGGCTCGAGGTGCGCCCAGACCTCGCGCCACACGCCGTGCTCCTCGGGCGTGTAGGGCGCGTCGGGCACCGGGCCGCCCGCGTAGTCGAGCGCGATTTTCGCGATGCGGTGGCGGCGCGCGCGGTAGGCTTCGTCGCGAAACCCGGGGTGGTCGGGATCGAGCTGGACGAGGTCGTTTTCGCGGAGCGGGCGCATGACGCAGCGCAACATAGCGTAGTCGGTCCGCGATAGACTGGCCGGAATATGGGTCTGACGAAGTTCTCGAGGGTCGCGCTGCTCACGCTCGTCGCCGCCCTCGCCGCCTGTTCGGACGACCCCGCGCCAGCGCGCGCACCCCTCGAGATCTTGGTCCAGCCCGAGCTGCGCGGCTTCGTCGACGACTTCGTCGAGTTCCTGCCCTACCCCAACATCGTCGTGCGCGAGGCCGCCGATCCGCTGGCCGAGCTGACCGCCACGCCGGCCGCGGCGGGCGCGCTGCGCATCGCCGTGCTCGACGACCGCCCGTGCGGAGGCGAGTGCTTCGTGCTCGAGCGCGCGAGCGGCGGCTTCGTCGTGCACGGCGCCAAGCCGCTCGGCCTCCAGTACGGCCTGGCGCACCTGCTCGAGCTCGCGGGCGTGCGCTTCTACCACCCGTGGCGCACCCACCTCCCCGACGCGCTGGCGATCGCCGATGACGCGCCCGACTTCGGCGTCGCGTTCGAGCCCGAGCTGGCGCTGCGCGGCCTGCACTTGCACACCATCCACCCCACCGAGGCCTACTGGGCCTTCTGGGAGCCGTCGGCGGCCCACCTCGTCGACGCGCGCCGGATCCTCGACTGGGTCATCAAGAACCGCGGCAACTACGTGCAGTGGGTCGCGCTCGACAACATCCAGGACGATGCCGAGGTCGCAGCCGCGTGGCAGGCGCACACCGCGGCCATCGTCGGCGCCGCGCACGCGCGCGGCCTGGACGTCGGCATCGGCATCCAGCTGTTCGGCGCCTCCAACCTGCAGCGCGCCTGGGACCTCATCGATCAGCCGGTCGCGGTGGTCACGGCGCGCGCCCAGATCGAGGCGCGCCTGCCGCAGATGACCAGCCTGGGCTTCGACCGCATCAACATCAGCTTCGGCGAGTTCTTCAGCGCCGAGCCCATCGAGCTCATCCAGGGCGTCGACACCGCCTACGCGGTGCTGCAGGAGCAGGCGCCCGGCACCGAGATGGCCGCGACCATCCACGTCGGCAACAAGGAGGACCAGCGCGTCACGTACATGGACGAGGAGCTGCAGTACTACTTCCTGGTCAAGTTCGCCGACGCCGCCGTGGTGCCGTGGGTGCACACGGTCATGTACTACGACCTCTTCGACGACGCGGGCGGCGCGTACGGACACAAGGAGTTCGACGAGCACCGCGCCTTCCTGTTCGCGCGCCTCGCCGCCGGGCAGCGCGTCGCCTACTTCCCCGAGTCGGCTTACTGGGTCGCCTTCGACGACTCGGTGCCTACCTACCTGCCGGTGTACGTGTCGTCGCGCGCGCACGACCTCGAGCAGATCCGCGCCCAGGCGCCGCCCGGGCTGGCCGAGCACGTGCTGTTCTCGACCGGCTGGGAGTGGGGCTACTGGCAGAACGACTACGCGACGCTGCGCATGAACTGGCGCCTCGGTGACGGCATGGCGGGCGCGTTCGCGGCCATGTGGGCGCCCTACGGCCAGGCGGGCGCCGGCCTCGCCGACGCGCTGACCGCGCTCGCCGAGCGCCAGCACCAGCGCCTCATCGTCGAGCGGCTCGCGCCCTACCTGGCCGGGCGCGACGTCTACCTCGACGCCGGCGAAGAGCTGGGCATCGTGGCGCAGCCCGGCCGTCCCGCCTTCGACGCGCTGGCGGCGCTGCCCGCGGCCGACCGGGCGAAGTTCGTCGCCGACGTGCTCACGCCGCTCGCGGCGCACGCCGAGGAGACCCAGGCGGCGCTCGACGAGATCCGCGCGCTCGGCCTGCCCGCGGGCGACCCGTTCGTCGCCGAGATCGAGGACGGGCTGGCCATCGACGTGGCGCGCGCGCACGCCATCGCCGCCTGCTACCGCGCCGCGCTCACGCTCGCCGACGGGGGCACGGGCACCGCCGAGCTCGCCGAGGCCGAGGCCGCGGTCACCGCCGCGCGCGTGATCGTGCGCCGGCGCCACGCCGCCCTGCACCACCCGAACCCGGCCGAGATCGCCGAGCCGAACGCCAACGCGACCATCTACCCGTTCGGCTACCTGCAGAAGGCCGACGAGCTCTGCTACTGGGAGCGCGAGCTCGTTCAGGTGCGCAACCTGCTGGGCGTGAGTAATGAAGTCCCGCCGGCGTGCGTGCTCTGAGCCGGACCGTCGCCTCGACTGTTCGCTACTGTTTCGAAGTGTGAACCCAGGCCTCCCGCGGCCGCGCTGGGCCTAGACTGGCGATGGGGATCGAGCTACCGCTGAGGCCCGAGCCGGTCGCCGCGGTTGCCTGAGCTGGCGCGACGCCGCATGCGGCGTCGCATGGGTTGTCAGCGAAGGTGAGGATTCCGTACACACCTCTTCACGTCGCTGCAAACAACCAGAGACCCGATCGTCGCACTCTTGCGACATGGCCGTCACGGACACGCAAGCGACCCCGCCGATCGGCCGCGAGGGCCGCGCGATGCTGGTCGTCTTCGAGGGCATCGACGGCTCCGGCAAGACCACGATCTCCAACCGCGTCGCCGCGCGCCTGGCCGAGCTGGGCCTGCGCGTCACCCACGTGCGCTCGGGCGGCCGGCTGGCCTCCGACACCGCCGAGAGCATCCGGCAGTTCACGCGCGACCAGCGCCAGGTGGCGCTGCAGCCGTTCGCCGAGCTGCTGCTGTACCTCGCGCGCGAGAGCCAGCAGCTCGAGGACAGCATCGTGCCCGCGCTGGCCTGCGCCGACGTGGTCATCGCCGACCGCTGCTTCCGCACCGCCGAGGTGCTCGCGCGCTTCGGCCGCGGCGTCGAGGCCGCGCGCATCGCCCCGGTGATCGCGGCGGCCAGCCGCGGCCTAACGCCCGACGTCACCATCCTGATCGACGTCGATCCGCAGATCGCGCGCGCGCGCCGGCGCGCCGAGAAGATCGCCCGGCCCGCCCTGCGCACCAGCTCACGCAAGGGGCTCTCGGGCGCGGGGCTCATGCAGCGGCTGCGCGACGGCTACCTGACGTTGGCCGCGAGCGAGCCCGAGCAGTGGATGGTCGTCGACAACACCAACGCGGAGCTGGGCGCACTCGTCGAGCAGCTCGCTGCGGGCCTGGCGGCGAGCGCGCGCACCGGCACGCCACCGGCGCGCGTGGCGCCGGCCGCACGCCCGGCGCGCGCGCCGCTCGCCGACGCGGTCGCCGCGAAGGACGCCTTCCTGGCCTGGATCGACGACACCGCGCCACGCGAGCCCGAGGTCGCCGCGTACATGCTCTACGGCCTGCACGGCGACGGCTTCGACGAGCGCCGCCGTGCGCTCGCCGCCCGGGCGCCCGCGATCATGGCGAGCGGCCTGCGCGGCCTCCACGACGCCGCGAGCTGGGAGCTGCGCGAGCGGCTCGCCGCCAGCGAGCCTGGCGCGGTGGCGCGCTCGCTCGCCGACCTGCCGGGTCAGCCCGAGGCCGCGTGGGCGCTGCGCGCCCGCCTGGCCGCGCTCGCCCCCGAGGGCGTCGCCGCGTCGCTCGACGGCCTGGGTGACGACCGCGCGTGGGACCTGCGCAGCCGGCTGTGGCCGCACGTGCCCACCTCGGTGCTGTGCTCGCTCGTCGACGACGATTCGCCCGCCGCGTGGATCCTGCGTGACACCTGGCTGGACAGCATCGGCGGCGAGGACGGCCTCGTCGATCCCGAGCGCGCGCGCAGCCTGTGCGGCTCGCTCCGCGGCCTGGCCAGCCCGCGCGCCTGGCGCCTGCGCAAGCGCTGCCGGGCCGCCAGCCCGGTCGGCGCGTTGCTCTCGCTCGAGGGTCTCGACGACGACCGCTCCTGGCACTGGCGCGAGCGCCACGTCGCGCGCGCGCCGCGGCCGGTCCTGCGCACGCTCGACGGCTCGACCGACGCGCGCGCCTGGGCGCTGCGCGAGGCCGCGCTCGCCACCTGCAAGGAGGCGCTCGACTCCATCGTCGGGCTCGACGATACGCGCGCCTGGACGCTGCGCCACCGCGCCGCGGATCTGTGGCCATCGACGGTGGTGAAGAGCCTGGGCGAGCTCGGACGCGAGGGCCGCGGCCGCGAGCTGGTCGAGCGCCAGCTGCGCCAGCACCCGGCCAACCTGTCGCTGCTCAAGCACGCAGCCGCGCTGGCACAGCCGCCGGTGGCCGCGCGGCGCTTCCTGGCCACGCCGCCCGCTGGCGAGGTGGCGCTCGGATGAACCCGTTCACGATGCTCGACAGCGCCGGGCAGGGCCCGCTCAGCCCACGCACCTCGCCAAGGTCCTGCTCGAGCTGCTGTGCGCGCTGGTGCTGGGTGGTACGCGATGGAGGTCGACTGGAAGCTCGAGGGTGAGCCCGGCGAGGTGCCGAAGCTCTACATCAAGCAGGCGCGCCCGCTGCAGTAGCCGAGCGGCGCGCTCTACGGGTTCGCGCGCACCCAGCCGCCGAACTCGTCCTCGATCGCCTGGGCCACCGCCAGGGTCAGGTGATCGTTACCGCGCGCGGCCACGACCTGCACGCCGAGCGGCAGGCCGCCCGACTGGAAGCCAGTGGGCACCTGGGTGACCGGGAACTCGAGCACCGAGAACAGCCCGCAGCAGATGAAGTCGAAGGGCGTGAGCAGGGCCAGGCGGTGGCGCGGCGCGGCACGGGTGTACGGCGGGTGCAGGAGCACGCCGCTCGGGCCCATGGCGGCCTCGAGCTCGGCCTGCAGCTCGCGCGCAACCGCCACGCTCTTGGCCAACCGCCCGGCCAGGAGCGGCTTGCCCAGCTCGGCCAGCGCCAGGATCACCGTCGGCAGCGTGTAGTCGGAGCGGCCGAGCACGAGCTTGAGCAGCTCGCGCGGCGCGAAGAAGCCCGGGTCGTCGTCGACGAGCCGCTGGCCGAAGCTGCGGTCCTCGGCCTGCGCCATGACCGCACTCCACAGCTCGACGGCGCGGCGCAGGCGCGGCGACGACAGCTTGCGCCGGCGCGCCCCGCGCGCCTCGAGCGCACGCGCCGAGGCCTCGACCGCGCCGCGCACGTCGTCGGCGACCTTGACCATCGCGCCGCCCGGCAGCGTGAAGACGTCGACGTCGCGCAGCTTCACGCCCTCGGGATCGCCCAGCCAGGTCTCCTTGGTGACCGGGTCGCAGCCGTCGGGCCCGGCGATCACGCGCAGGATCGGCATCACGTCGCCGACGCGCCGGGTGAGCGGCCCGATCACCAGGATGGCGCTGACCTCGCCGGTGCCAGCGGGCCAGTGGCCGGTGTTGGGCACCAGCCGCCCCGACGGCTTGTGCCCGACGACGCCGCAGAACGCGGCGGGGAAGCGGATCGAGCCGGCGACGTCCGAGCCCAGCCCGAACGGCGTGCCGCCCGCAGCGACCAGCGCGCCCTCGCCGCCCGACGAGCCGCCCGCGGTGCACGCGAGATCCCAGGGGTTGTGGGTGCGGCCGAAGACGTTGTTGTGCGTCTCCATCCACATGCCGCCCTCGGGGCCGTTGGTGACCCCGAGCGGGATGGCGCCGGCGGCGCGGATGCGCGCCACCACGGTGCCGTCGCCGGCCGCGCAGCGCGCGCGCGTGCGCACGAAGCCGCCGGTCTGCGGCAGGCCGGTGAGCCCGAGGTACTCCTTGATGCTGCAGGGCACGCCCAGAAACGGCGGCAGATCGTCGTCGTCGCCGGCGGCCGCGAGCCGGTTCTCGGCGACCCGCGCCTCGGCGCGCGCCGCCTCGAAGCGCTCGCCGATCATCGCGTTCAGCTTGGGGTTCACGAGCTCGGTGCGCGCGATGTGGGCGTCGACCAGCTCGACCGGCGACAGTCGACGCGCGCGCAGGTCGGCGGCGAGCTCGACGACGCTGCGGTCGAGCAGCGACACGGCGCGTGCGGGCGGCCGGGCGGTGGGCGGGGTCATGGGGCTTCTCACGAGATTCCTCCTCACAGGCGGGCGAGCGCCTCGGCCGCGGCGCGCTCACCCGACTCGATGGCGCCCTCCAGGTAACCATTCCACACTCGCGCCGTCTCGGTGCCCGCGAAATGCAGGCGCCCCACGGGCTCGCGCAGCGCCCCGGCGAGGCGCGCGTAGCGGCCCGGCGCGGCCACGCTGACCGGGCAACCGCCGGTCCACGGCTCGTCGCCCCAGAGCTGCTCGACCAGCTCGAGCGGGGTGCGCGCCTCCTCGCCGAACCAGCGCGCCAGCGCCTCGAGCACGACGCGGCGCCGCTCGGGCTCGTCGAGCCGGCCGTGCACGCGCGCCCGCTCGCCCACGATGAACGCGACCAGCGCCGGCTGCGCGCCGTCGTGGCTGGTGTTGTCGAAGGCGACCGCGATCGGACCCTCGCGCGCGACGACCTCGCCGGAGAGGCCACGCTCGCGCCAGAAGGCGCGCGCGTAGGTCGCGATCACCTTGGTCGTCTGGCCCATGGGGAATGAGTCGCCGAGGCGCACACGCGGCGCCGGCAGCCCGGGCGTGAAGGCGATGCCGTCGTAGAGCGGCGGCGGCACGGCCAGGATCGCGCGCCGGGCCCGGAAGCTGCCCGCACGCGTGGTCACGCGCACCGAGGCGGGGCCGTCGTCGATCGCGACCACCGGGGCGCTGGTGACGACGCGCTCGCCGAGCGGGGCGGCC
>JBKJOI010000156.1:0-7903 GCA_046595695.1 Haliangiales bacterium
TGGTCGCGGCGTTCGGCGACTACCGGACGTCGAAGGATGTCGCGGCGATCGTGGCCGTCGACGCGCAGGGCAAGGTCGTGGGCGTGCACGGGACCTCACCCTTTCCGCTCGCCGACCTGTTCACGGGTGCGCCGCGCGAGATCGTGCAGCGGCCCGGCTACATGATGGCCTGGGCGCCCGCGGAGATCGAAGGCGCGATCGTCGGCAAGGTGGCGGTGATCGTCAGCAAGCAGCGCCTCGAGTCGGCCGCCGGGCGCCTGCGCACCATCTCGACCACCACGCTCGCCGCGGGCGGCATCGCGCTCGTCCTCGGTGCACTCTTCATCGTGCTGGTCACGCGCGCGGTCGTGATCCGCGACCTGCGGCTGCGTGACCACGCGGCCAACCTCGAGATGCGGGTCGAGGAACGCACCGAGCAGCTCGACGAGCGCAACCGCGGCATGCGCCTCGTGCTCGACAACGTGGAGCAGGGCTTCCTGACCATTCACCTCGACGGCTCGATGGACAGCGAGCGCTCCGCCGTCCTCACCCGCTGGCTGGGACCCTCCCGGGAGGGCGAGTCGATCGTCGACTGGATCGACCGCAGCGATCCCGCGGCCGCGCCCTGGCTCGAGCTCGGGCTGGCGGCGCTGGTCGAGGATGTCATGCCGCGCGAGATCACGCTCGGGCAGCTGCCCGACCGCCTGCACGTGGGCGAACGCACCATGCGCGTCGCCTACACCCCGATCGCGAGCGGCGAGCCCCTCGAGCGTCTGCTCGTGGTCATCACCGACATCAGCGCCGAGCTCGAGCGCGAGAAGATGGGCCGCGAGCAGCGCGAGATGTTCGCGCTGTTCCAGCGCGTCTCGGCGGATCGCGCTGGCTTCGATGAGTTCTTCGCGGAGGCAAATCGCATCGCCGAGCAGATCGTGAGCGGGGTCGATGACGCCGAGACCGAGCGCCGCTACATTCACACGCTCAAGGGCAACTGCGCGCTCTTCGAGCTGGAGAGCATTGCCGAGCTCTGCCATACGCTGGAGAGCCGCCCGGTTGAGGAGGGGCGCCGCCTGAGCGCCAGGGAGCGCGCCGACCTGGGCGGAGCCTGGCTCGCGGCTTCGGAGCGCATGGGTCGCCTGTTCGGCGGCGAGCGCAGTGGAGCGACCCTCGAAGTGCGGCGCGACGAGCTCGACGCCCTCGTCGCGCAGGTTCGCGAGGGTGCCGGCGTGGCGACGCTGGTCGGCGCGCTCGAGTCCTGGCAGAAGGACCCGGTCGCGCGCCGGCTACGTTGCCTCGGCTCCGACGCCCAGGCGCTCGGCAAGCAGCTCGGCAAGAGCGTGAAGGTCGAGTGCCGCGACAACGGCGTGCGTCTCGATGCGCGCACCTGGGCGCCCTTCTGGGGCGCGGTCGTGCATGCGGTCCGCAACGCCGTCGACCATGGCCTCGAGTCGGAGAACGAACGCGTCGCCGCAGGGAAGCCCGCGCAGTCCACGCTCGTGCTCGAGTCGCTCGTCGAGGGTAGCTCGCTCCTCATCCGCATTCGTGACGATGGCCGCGGCATCGACTGGAGTACCGTCGAGCAGAAGGCCCGCGCCTGCGGCCTGGCCCACGCCACCCCCGCGGACCTCGAGGCCGCGCTGTTCGTGGGCGGTGTGTCGACGAAGGCGGAGGTGTCGACCATCTCGGGGCGAGGCGTAGGTATGTCCGTGCTGTGGCACGAGGCCAGGCGCCTGGGCGGAAAGATCGATGTCGACAGCGTCCGCGGCGCCGGGACGACCCTGACGTTCCGCTTCGCCGCCGCAGATGTAGGCTCCGGGCCGGATCGCCAGGTGGCGTAGGCCGGGCCCAGCTACGCGCGGCTCGATGGCGCGCTCCGCGCGCAGGGAGGCTCAGTCCATCGGCGATGCGGCGCCGGACATGGTCTGGACGACCACCTGCGGCGGCACGCCCAGCGCGGAGGCGATGCGGAACATCTCCGAGGCCTCCGCGTCCTGCACGACGCCGTCGGCGGCGGCGATGATCGTGAGGTGCTGGACCAGGCGGCAGCGCTCGGCGAAGCTGCACTCCTTGACCGCCTCGGCGACGCGCCCGTCGAGATCCTTGCGCGCCACGTTGATGTCCCCGGCGCGCACCGGGTAGTCGGAGCCGAGCAGCGCGGCCAGCGCGTGCGCCTCGGTGTCCTCGATCTCGCCGTGCGCGGCCGCGACCGACAGGCCGGCCGAGTAGAGCAGGCGCCGCATGATGTCGGCGTGCTTGGTCTTCTCTTCGAGGTAGGTCGGCTCCATGAGCGCGAGGTCGCGCTCGATGACCGCGTCGACCTCGTCGTCGGTCAGCCCGTCCTGGCCCTGGCCGGTGATCTGGCGGTAGGTCTGCGACTTGGAGAAGGCGAGCACCGCGCGCACGCGCACCGGGCTGTACGGGTGCGTCGAGAAGCAGTCGAGGCTGTCGTCGTCGTCGTGCGGCTCGGCGCGCGCCTGCGGCGCGGTCGCCAGCGAATCGACCTGCTTGGAGTACTCGGCCAGGTCGGCCTTCACGTGCGACGACGACAGGCCGCTCGCGAGCTTGAAGAAGCCCGACGCCGCGGCCTCGGGATCCTGCGCGCAGATCATGCCGATGCGATCCGCCGACAGCTCGGCGGCGCGACACCACACGTACAGCTCGAGCCCGACCTTGCGCGAGACGTAGGGCACCGCGAGCTCCTCGAGCTTGGCGGTGATGGGCATCGGGATCGAGAAGTGGTCGTAGGCAGCGTGCGCGACCTCGTGACCGATCACGAAGCGCAGCTCGGCGGGCGTGAAGACCTCGAGCATGCGCGACGAGAGCACGATCAGCGCCGGGCCGGTCGGGTTCTTCATGCAGCACGCGTTCAGCATCGCGTCGGGCTTGACGTAGATCTCGATGGGCCGATGGAAGCCGATCATCTCGCGGATCATCGAGAGCGAGTTCGCGACCTCGGGCGCCATGTTGCGCGTGAGCCGCAGCGCGCCGGTCAGGAGATTCCGACGGTGGTCGAACCCCCAGCCCGACGAGAGCTCCTTGATGCGCTGGGTCGCCTTCTTGACGCCGCTGTCCTGGAACAGCGCGTCGAAGAGGGATTTTTCTTTGCGTAGCTGTACGGACGCCGGATTCACCGCCATGCGAGACCCCCCAGGCGCAGACGCGCCTTCATGTCATGCAGGAGGCATCAGGTTATAGCGGGAGCGGACGGGAGGAAAGTGGAGAGGCGAGCCACGCGCCGCCCTGCGGCGCACGTCACGGGCTGCAGCTGCTACGAGGCGTACTTGGCCGACAGCACGTTGAGCACCGCGCCCGCCGTGTCGTCGTTGATGCCGAAGATCCGCTGCATCGTCTCGAGCAGGCGGTCCTCCTCCTCGGAGACGTCGCCCGACGACATCGCGATGTCGGCGGCGAGGATGTAACACTTGAGCTTGATCTTGTCGTTCGAGATCTCGGACAGCGCCTTCACCGACTCCTTGAGGTTCGGGTACTTGGCGATGGCCTTGTTGCAGGCCTCGAGCATCTCGCCGAAGTCCTTGCCGCGGAACTCGGGCAGCGTCGAGTAGAAGCCCTGCAGGAGGTCCAGCTCCTCGTCCTCCATCGCGCCATCCGACGAGCACATGAGCAGCATGCCGTGAAGGAGAAGAACCTCGTCGGAGGGCTTCTTCTGAGGAGTGACGCCTGAGGTGAGACGAGAGAGAAGACCCATGTGATGCCCCCTTACGTGGTTGTCCGAAACGGCCGGTAGAAGAAAACGTGCCGGGAAAGCCTAAGCCCGCCCGGTACGCATGGTCAATACCCTCTTGAGGAGAGGCTTGCGGTCTCTGGTCCGCCTACACGAGGTGACGGGTAGCCTACGGGCGGCGGGACGCGCGCGCCCGGCGGCGCACGAAGAGGACGCCGGCCGCGACGAGGAGCGTCGCGAGGGCACCGGCCGTGGTGCCGGTGTCATGCCCCTTCGTGCCACCCACGCGGCAGCCGCAGCCGCCCTCTTCATCGCCGTCGCCGGGATTGCCCGGGGGCACCGCGGCCGCGAAGCCGACGATACAGAAGTCGTCGATGGTCCAGCCGCCGAACTCGAGGCCACCGTCGGAGGTGATCTCGAACTTCACCTGCACCGAGCCGTCGGCCGCGTACGAGGTCAGGTCGAGGTCCTGGAAGCGCCACTCGCCGTCCAGGTGCTGCGTGGTGCCCATGGTCGTGCCGGTCTTGAAGTTCTGCCACGCGATCTGATCGTCGGCATAGATGGTGCTGCGGTCGAAGTCGCCGTCCTCGACGTTGAGCCAGCGGCGGTACTGCAGGCGAACGCCTGTGTGCGCGCTGGTGTCGATCACCGGCGACGCCATGAAGTTCACCTTGTCGGACTGGTAGAGGCCGTTGAAGTTGCCGCCGCCCAGATCGTTGCCGATGACCTTGGTGCCTGAGTAGGCCTGGTTCGGATCGCCCGAGCCGCTCGTGCCCGCGGGGGTGCCCCACAGCCAGTCGTCGGCGCCCTCGCCGGCCATGCCCATGGTGAGGCCGTGGCTCCAGCCCGCCGCGATCGGATCCGCCTCGAAGTCGGTGCAATAGATGTCGACGGTCTCGCCCAGGTAGAGCTCGTAGAACGGGTCGGCGGCGTTGTTGGGGAACGACAGCGTGGTGTTGTCAGCGAAGGTGACGGTGATCTTGTAGTTCACCACGATGCCGCTGCCGGTGACCGGCAGGTCGCCCTCGTAGGCCTCGGTGGTCTCTACCAGGTCGACCGTGCCGTTCTGTGCGGCGTCCTCGCGCAGCTTCCACTCGAGCTTCGCGCTGGCGATGTCGCGGCCCGGGCAGGCGACCGAGCTGCTGCCGACGACCGGCATGGTAAGGTGCAGGCCGCTCAGCGTGGGCGTGCGCACGCCGGGGCCGGTGTTGGTGCCGGGCGCAGCCAGGCCGTGGCGTCCGAACGCCTCGTCGATGGCGCACTTGTGCGGCGTGCCGTTGTCGATGTTGCCGTCGTCGTCGTCGGCCGCGAGCGTGGCCGGGTAGCACGAGGGGATGTCGCTGGCGCTCTGCAGGCAGGCGTACCAGAGCCGATCGGCGAGCGCGACGCCCGGACCCTGGCCCAGGGTGGCGATGAGGTTCGTGCGCAGGTCCCACTGCGCGCCGGCGATGATGATGCCGGTGGTGTGGATCTCGCCCTGGTCGTCCTGCCAGGTGGCCTCGCCGTTGGCCTCGTCGCAGTCGCGCAGCGGCGAGTTGTTGTTGAAGAAGCCCTTGCCCATGCCGCAGTCGTTGGCCATCGTGGCCGCCAGGTAGTCGCTGATGCCCTCGGAGAGCGCGCCGTCGAAGTCACCGACGCCCGGGATGATCGACTGGCCGTGCACCGAGTGCCCGGTCTCGTGGTGGACGACGTCGGCGAGCCGCGCGGTGTTGCCGCAGCCGCCGCCGGCCTGGAAGAAGTTGATCGAATCGCCATCGGAGAACGCGTTGCAGGTGTCGGCGATGTTCACGGTCACCGACTGCGAGGCGTCGAGCCAGGCGAGGTCGGGCGCGATGTGGCGCACGTACTCCTTTACCTGGTTGGCGAACACCAGTCCGGAGACCTGCGCGTCCTCGGCCTCGACGTCGGGGCGCCCGAACACGACGGTGCCGCCGGCATTCAGGGAGACCGCCGCGAACGCCAGCGCGGCGCCGGCGTCGTTCACGACCTGCACGAACGGGCCGACCATCGCCGCGCCCACGTTCGCCGCCCCGGCGCCGGCGTAGGTGAACCCGCCCGCGAGGTTGGTGTTCACCTGGGTGCCGTTCACGGTGAGGCGGCTGAACAGCGCCGGAACGCTGAGGCGGCCGTTCTGCGGGTAGCGGTCGGGTATGTCGAACTGCGCGGTCGCGTCGGCGAAGCGAAGCGTCTGCTCACGCGCGACCGGCACGCCGCTCTCGGCGTCGACGTACACGTCCCACTTGCCGATGGGCGCGCGCGCGGTGGCCTTCACGCGCAGCACGTGGCGCTGCGCGAAGACGCCCTGGTCGTCGACGAGCGGCAGCACGAACGGCCCCTCGACGGCGCCGATGGTGACCTCGGCCTGGTCCTGGCGCAGCCACACGCCCGCGACCGTCTGCGCCATGCGGTCACCGACGGTGCGCGCGCCGACGGGGCGAACGTTCGGGATCGCGGTCGAGCCGAGCACGAAGAGGCGGTCGTTCTTGAACGCGAAGCTGACCTGGGCGCCCAGCACGCGCTTGCCGCCCGACATCTGGTGGAAGCCGATCGAGCGGACGCCGCTCTTCGCGTCGGCGTGGTTGGAGACGAGCACGAAGTCGGCCGGGCGCGCGCCGGGGGCGAGCAGCGCGATCTGCTCGGCGAGCATGGCGCGCGCGACCTTCTCGGCGGCGCTGGCGTCGGCGCTGGCTGCCGGCGCCGGGATGCCCTGGCCGTAGATGCGCAGCGGCACGTGGGTGCCGGCGTCGAAGATCACGCGCCAGCCGTGGCCGTGCAGGGCGCGGAAGCGCGCCCAGGCGGGCGCGCCGGCATCCGACGGCTTGTCCCAGCGGACCTGGCGGATGGGCCGCACGCCCCGACCGGTCGCGACCTCGAGGGCCGCGCCCCTGGCCAGATGATCCGGGTGTCGGAATGCGCCCGCCATGACCGGCAAGGTGGCGATCGCGACGCCAATGGCGAGAGCCAAGGCACGCTGCAAGACACGACGATCCATTCAGAAGCCCCTTTCAGAGTCCCTACCCGCGCCATCGAACCGTACTAGAGTGTGTGTGTTGGTCGCACCAATAATTACTGACAGATAAGAGCTGGACGGGGCGCGCTCGACATCCGCGGCTCTCTCCTACAGGTGGGGACCACTTACATGACCAAGACCTCGCCAGGCCGGGAGCGATCTCATTGGGGCTGGGGCTGGGCCGACCGCCTGCCGGACGCGCAGGCGCGCCGGATGATGGCCGCGCACGCCACGCAGACGCTCGGGCTCGAGGGTAAGGCCCTGCCCGAGCCGCGTCCCTTGCCGCGCCTCGAGGACGCGCGCGTGCCGCGCTCGCGGCTGACGCCGCCCGCCGCGCTCGCGGCGTGCTGCGATGCGTCGGATGCAGCCCGCGCGCGCCGCACCTACGGCAAGGGCTTCCCGGACCAGCGGCGCGGGTTCGACGGCGACTTCGGCGCTGCGCCCGACCTCGTGGCGCGGCCGCGCGACGAGCGCGAGATCGAGGCGGTGCTGGAGTGGGCGGCGCGCGACAAGCTGTGGGTGATCCCGTTCGGCGGCGGCACCAGCGTGGTCGCCGGTGTCGAGGCGGTGGGCGGGCAGGCCGTGAACGGCGTGGTGTGCCTGGATCTCGGCGCGCTCGACCAGGTGCTCGAGGTCGACCCGATCTCGCGCGCCGCGCGCATCCAGGCGGGCGCGCTCGGACCCGACCTCGAGGCGCAGCTCGCCGGCCACGGCCTGTCGTTGCGCTTCTACCCGCAGTCGTTCGAGTTCTCCACGCTGGGCGGCTGGATCGCGACGCGCGCTGGCGGCCACTACGCGACCCTGCACACGCACATCGACGATCTCGTCGAGTCGGTGCGCATGCTCACGCCGAGCGGCCCGTGGGAGTCGCGGCGGCTGCCCGCTTCGGGGGCGGGCCCGGCGCCGGATCGCCTGGTGCTGGGCTCGGAGGGCGCGCTCGGCGTGATCACCGAGGCGTGGGTGCGCGTGGTGCCCCGGCCCAGGTGGCGCGCGAGCGCGAACGTTCGCTTCACTGACTTCACCCGAGCGGTCCTGGCGGTGCGCGAGCTGTCGCAGTCGGGGCTGCACCCGGCGAACTGCCGCCTGCTCGACGCGATCGCCAGCGCACGGGTGATCCAGGCCTCGAGGGGGTGGTCCGCGGACTCGAACGCCACGATCAGCACGCTCTCGCCGCCGCCGGCCACCGCGTTGATCTGCGCCTCGCGCGCGTCGAGCAGGCGGCAGTTCGCCGGGTG
>JBKJOI010000167.1:0-4815 GCA_046595695.1 Haliangiales bacterium
GCGTCGCCGACGTCGTCGCAGCGGCTGGCCGCGAAGCCCCAGGCGACCGCGGCGACCAGGCGCGCGACGCAGGCCTCTTCGGCGGCGGTGAGCACGACCGGAGCGCCGGTGCAGAGCTCCCGGATCCAGGTCACCAGGCTGGCGGGTGCGGCCATGTCGAGGCCCTGGCGCAGCAGCGCCTCGTGGACCCGCGGTGGCTCGACCCCGTCGGCGACGCTGCGCGCCGCGTGGAGCCGACACACCGCGTCGAGCGCGACGGCAAAGGCGTCGCCATCCGGCGCCCACAGCCGGCGCTCGAGGAAGCGGACCACCGTCGGCTGGCGGATCGCGAACCACGACAGCTCCTGGGCCTCGGCGGGCTCGCGTGTCTCGGTCGGGGTCGCGTGCATGTCCCCACGCTCGGCCTCGGCCCCGGTCCGCGCAAGTTTTTGCGGGGACTGGCGCCGGCACGGCGGGCACCGGCCGTCCGATCGATGGGGTGAGGTCGGGCCTCGTGCTCGACCGGAACGAAAGGTATGGTCCGCGCCATGGCCCGCGCTGCCTACATCATCGACGGAGTCCGCTCGCCCTTCGGCCGCTACGGCGGTGGGCTCGCCGGCGTCCGCGCCGACGACCTGCTCGGCGCCGTGATCGCCGCGCTGGTCGCGCGCACCAAGGTCCCGACCGACCGCCTCGACGACGTGGTCGCCGGCTGCGCCAACCAGGCGGGCGAGGACAACCGCAACGTCGCGCGCATGGGCCTCTTGCTCGCCGGGCTGCCCGTGACGGTCCCGGGCGTGACGGTGAACCGCCTGTGCGGCTCGGGCATGCAGGCGGTCGCCGACGCGGCGCGCCTGGTGCAGGCCGGCGAGGCCGATCTCGTGATCGCCGGCGGCGTCGAGCAGATGACGCGCGCGCCGCTGGTCATGGCCAAGCCGCGCGAGGCCTTCCCGCGCGGCGAGATGACGCTGCACGACACCACGCTCGGCTGGCGCTTCGTGAACCCGAAGATGAAGGAGCTGCACGGCACGCTGGCCATGGGCGAAACGGCCGAGGCTGTAGCCGAACGCCACCAGGTCTCGCGCGCAGCCCAGGACGCGTTCGCGCTGGCCTCGCAGCAGAAGGCGGGCGCGGCGATCGCGTCCGGCCGCTTCGCGCGCGAGATCGTCCCCGTGACGCTCGCGCCCGGCAAGGACGGCAAGCCGCGCGCGGTCGAGGCCGACGAGCACCCGCGGCCGGAGACCACGATCGAGCAGCTGCAGAAGCTCAAGCCGGCGTTCTCCAAGGCGGCTACCGCCACGGTCACCGCGGGCAACGCGGCCGGCCTGAACGACGGCGCCGCGGCGCTGCTCATCGCCAGCGAGCAGGCGTGCAAGACCTACGGGCTCACGCCGCGCGCGCGCTACGTGGGCGGCGCGGCGGCGGGCGTGGAGCCGTCGTACATGGGCCTGGGCCCCATCCCGGCGTCGCGCCTGGCGCTCGCGCGCGCCGGCTGGCGCGCCGTCGACATCGACCTGGCCGAGCTGAACGAGGCGTTCGCGGCGCAGGCGCTGCCGTGCCTGCAGGAGATCGGGCTCGATCCCGAGCGCGTGAACGTGAACGGCGGGGCCATCGCGCTGGGACATCCGCTCGGCGCGTCGGGCGCGCGCATGATCGGCACGCTGGTGCACGAGCTGGCGGTGCGCCCGTCGGCGCGCCGCGTGCTGGCGTCGATGTGCATCGGCGTCGGCCAGGGCATCACGACGCTGTTCGAGCGCGCCTGACGCGCGGGCCACGCGCGGCTTACGCCGGCGGCTTGTAGAAGAACTGCTCGCTGATGATCTTGCCGTCCTTCCAGCGCCGCACCGACACCTGGCCGGCCTTGTACTTGAAGCCGTTCTTCAGGCCCACGTCGGAGAACCACTCGGTCATGGTGACGTCGTCGCCGATGGCCTGGTTTATCAGCTTGCCGTTGTAGGTCTCGACCTGGCCGAAGAACTCCTTCTCGCGCGCGAAGTTGGCGGCGAGACCGACCATGGGCGCGTCGGTGTTCTCCTGCATCGAGACGTTGGTGTCGTAGAACTTCTCCATCGCCTCGAGCGCCTTGCCGGTGAGGATCATCTGGTTGAGCTGGTCGTCGAGGGTCTTCAGGTCCTGGGTCGCCATGGTCGTGTCTCCTGGTCTCGGTTGGTTCGAGGCGCGGGTTAGGATGCGCGCGCCGGGCGGAAACGTGCGAACAACAATTTCGTCCCTGTGTTTCCTGGAGGAAACGATAAGATCGGCCGCAACCGCATGAACACACTCGGCCGCATGGAGACGTTCACCCGGGTCGCCGAGGAGCGCAGCTTCTCCGCGGCGGCTCGCCGCCTTGGGCTCTCCAAGGGCGCGGTGTCGAAGGCGATCGCCGCCCTGGAGGACGAGCTGGGCAGCCGGCTGCTCAACCGCTCCACCCGCAACGTCTCGCTGACCGAGGCGGGCGAGGTCTTCCTGCGCAGCTGCCAGAGCATCGTCGCCGAGGCCGAGCGCGCCGAGCGCTCGGTGCGCGAGCTGAACGACTCGCCCAAGGGGCTCCTGCGCGTGAACACCGCCACCGCGTTCGCGAGCCGCTGGCTGGCCCCGGCGATGCCCGCGTTCTTCGAGCGCCACCCGCAGGTGCAGGTCGAGCTCGAGGGCACCGACTCCTACGTCGACGCCGCGCACGGCGGCTACGACGTGGTCATCCGCATCGGCCGGCTGGTCGACAGCGGCCTCATCACGCGCAAGCTCGCGCGCGTGCGCGGCGCCATCGCCGCGTCGCCTGCCTACCTGGCGCGCCGGGGCATGCCCCGCCACCCCGAGGATCTACACGACCACGACTGCATCACCTACACGCTGTCCAGCCTGCCCGACCGCTGGACGCTCGAGCGCAAGGGCAAGAAGGTCTCGGTGCGCATCAGTGGTCACCTGCGCAGCAACAACGACAGCGTGATCGTCGCCGCCCTCCACGCCGGCCAAGGCATCGCGCTGCTGCCGACCTTCTGCATCGCCAACGAGCTGCGCTCGGGCCAGCTGCAGACCATCCTGCCCGGCTGGGAGCTGCCGTCGATGGTCATGCACGCACTCATGCCGCCCGCGCGCGCCGGCACCGCCAAGGTGCGCGCCTTCGTCGACTTCCTGGTCGAACGCTTCGCGCGCGAGGCCTTCTGGGACCCGCACTGAGCGGCCACGAGGCCGCGTCATACCATGGCGCCGCCGCCGGCCTCGCGCGGCCGAAAGTAAGATCCTGAACACCGTCCCGAAAGTAAGATCGCTAGGCGTCGATCTTGAAGGCGCGGTCGAGGGAGGCGCGGCCGGGGCCGCGCGCGGCGATGAACAGGAAGACGAAGGTGTAGAGCGCGGACAGCTCGCCCTTGTTCACGATGGGCAGCCAGTGGTTGTTGGCGAAGTCGCCCTTCACGTGGAACTGCCAGAACGCCACGGCCATGGTCCCCGCGGCCAGGAACGCGGTCCAGCGGGTGAACAGGCCGACGGCGACGGCGAGGCCGCAGACCAGCTCGATCAGCCCGCCGAACCACACCTGCTTGTCGGCAGAGAAGCTCACCGCCTGGCCGCCGAGCACGCCGAACATTTTTTGCAGCCCTTGGAAGGTGAACATGAAGCCGGCGATGAAGCGCATCGCGGCGTAGGTGGGCTCTTGCAGCTTTACGAACATCGTCTGCACGGTCATGACGGACTGTGATTACGCGATCGAATCGGGTTCTGCAAGACACCCGTCCGCCGGTCCGTCCGCCGCCCGCGCCAGCGCGAGCTGCCCGCAGGCTGCCGCGATGTCGCGCCCGCGTGGCCACCGGACCAGGCAGCGCACGCCGCCCGCGTGCACGAGATCGCGGAACGCCGCCACGCGCGCGTCGTCGGGCGGGCGCAGGTCGCTGCCCGCGAACGGGTTGTGCGGGATGAGGTTCACGTGCGCGGGCAGGTCGGCGAGCAGGGCGCACAGGCGGCGCGCGTCGTCGTCCGAGTCGTTCACGCCCGCGAGCAGCACGTACTCCATGAAGTAGCGGCGCCGCGAGCCGCGCGCGGCGTCGTCGCGCAGCGCGCCCAGGAGCGCCGCGATCGGCCAGCGCTTGGTCTGCGGCATGATCGCGCCGCGCTGCTCGTCGGTGGTGCCGTTCAGCGACAGCGCCAGGTTGGCCTTGCACTCGTCCAGGAAGCGCTTCATGCCGGGCAGCACGCCCGAGGTCGACACGGTGATGTGCGCGGCGCCCAGGCGCGGCGCCGGCTCCTGGGTGAGCACGCGCACCGCGCGCAGCACCTCGTCCAGGTTGTCCATCGGCTCGCCCATGCCCATGAACACGACGTTCCTGGCGGGCGCACCGGCGGGCGCGTCTTGCCGCGCGATCAGGTACTGCAGCACGATCTCGCCCGCCGACAGCTGGCGCGTGAAGCCCAGCTTGGCGGTCGCGCAGAAGCCGCAGTCGCGCGAGCAGCCCGCCTGCGACGACACGCACACGGTGCTGCGGCCCTCGGTGGGAATGAGCACGGTCTCGACGGTGGCGCCGTCCAGTTCGACCGCGTACTTGATGGTGCCATCCGACGACGCGGCGCGCTCGGCCACGCGCCACGAGGGCAGCCCGGCGGCCGCGCGCAGCTCGCGCCAGGCCGCGGCGGCGATGCCGGGCACGACCTCGGGTAGCTCGTGCGGCGGCGGCTGATCGACGACCCAGCGCAGCGCCGTGAGCGCGCGCGCCCGGCTGCCGAGGAGCCTGGCGAGCTCCTCGACGGTCAGCCCGGTGAGCGGCTGGCGGCCTTCTTGAAGCTGAGGGAGACGCACCAGCCGCTACGCATAGCGTACTCGCCGAGGCGGGGCAAGCGTCAGGC
>JBKJOI010000458.1:0-14318 GCA_046595695.1 Haliangiales bacterium
CCAGCAGGCCGAACGCGTACATGTGCCCGAGCAGCGTGAGATCGCCCTGGGTGGCCAGGATCACCGCGATGGGCACGAGCACCGTGACCGCGATGGCGATGAGCGGCGTGCCCAGGCGCGGGTTGCGGCGCGCCATGACCTCGGGCAGGAACCGCTGACGCTCGAGCGCGAGGAAGACGTGGTAGCCGCCGATGATCGCGGTGTTGGCGGCGAACAGCAGCAGCACCGACGCGGTCACGACCACGCAGACCTTGAGCGCGCCGCCCCCGTAGACAAAGCCGAGCTCGCTGATCAGGTGCTCCGCGTGCTCCTTGTTGACCTGGGGCAGGCCGGTCGCGAACGCGGTCAGGAGCGGCGAGGTCGCGAGCACCGCGAGCACGACCAGCAGCATGGCCAGCCGTGCGGTCCGCTCGCGCGGCAAGCGCATGGCCGGCGACAGCTGGCTGATCGCCTCGAGGCCGGAGAACGCCAGCCACGCGCCCGCGAAGCCGAGGAGGGCCTCCTTCGGCGAGAGCGTGCGCACCTCCTGGAAGTGCCCGAGGATGATCGACCAGTCGTCGGGCGTGAGCTGCACGGCGACGATCACGATGACGACGAGATCGACGACCAGCGCCGCGATCGCGCACGCCGCGGTCACCCCCGCCGACTCGCGGATCCCGATCCCGTTCAGAATACCCAGGAGCAAGAGCCCGACCACCACCAGCGGCAGGAGCCAGTCACCGAGCGGCACGATGCTGTCCAGGTACTGGAAGCCCGAGACGCTCGAGATCGCGCTGGTCAGGAAGTAGTCCGTCGTGATCAGGATGCCGCCGAACGCTCCGGCGTACGGCCCGAAGGCCTCGCCGGCCATCGCGACCACGCCGCCCCCGTCGCAGTAGCGCGACGCGATCTCGGCGTACTTCGCGGCCAGGAAGATGAAGCCGATCCCGGTCATCAGCACGAAGATGGGCGCGCGCGCCCCGACCTCGGTGTGGAGGATGCCGGGCACGTAGTAGACCGACGTGCCGATGTCGGCGAACACCACCGCCCAGCACAACAGGAAACCCAGCTTCTCGCGGGCTACGGGCATGCCGGTCTGGAGCGTCGGGTCATCCGGGGCGCGACCGCGGTCTTAGCACGGCGGCCGCTGGACGAGTATCAGACCGCGTAGCGGCGCTCCTCGACGCGGCGCTCGAGGTCGTCGACGATCGTGGCGCCCACGTTGATGCCGTAGAGCTCGTTCATGTTGTGGATGCCGCCGGGCGCGAACACGTTGATCTCGAGCACCTTGTCACCGACCAGGTCGACGCCGACCAGGTAGAGGCCGTCGGCGACCAGGCGCGGGCGCAAGAGATCGCAGATGCGCTGGTCGGCCTCGACCAGCTTGCAGGCCTTACGCGAGCCGCCGACGTGCATGTTGTTGCGGATGTCGTCCTTGGGGCGCATGCGCTTGTACGCGGCCGCGTGGCCGCCGGCGCGGATGGGCTCGCCGCGCAGCAGCAGGATGCGCTTGTCGCCGCGCGCCACCGCCGGCAGGTACTCCTGCACGATGATGTGCCCCTCCTTGCGCACCGCGCTGATCATCTGGTTCAGGTTGGCGACCTGGCCGCGGCGCACGTAGAAGACGTTCTGGCCGCCGTAGCCGACCAGCGGCTTGAGGATGGCCGGGCCGTCGAGCTCGCGCAGGAAGTCCTTCACGGTGTCGACGCTGCGTGAGATGAGCGTGCGCGGGCGGATCTCCTGCGGGAAGCCGGCCAGGTACATCTTGGAGCCGGCGCGCAGGAGGCCGTCGGGATCGTTCAGCACCAGCACGCCGTGGCGGCGGATGCGGCGGCCGAAGTCGAGCGCCGGGTTCTCGCCGCGACGATCGCGCGCCGGCGTCTCCTGCCCGACGTTGGGGTTGTTGCGCAGGATGACCACGTCGAGCTCGGAGAGCACGATCTCCTCGGTCGGACAGTCGTCGGCGACGAGCGCCTTGCAGTACTTGCGCGGCGACGCGTACTTCTTGACCGCCGGGCGCGCGCAGCGGCCGAGCACGCGACCATCGTCGGCGAGCGAGAAGCCGTCGATTGACATGAACCAGACCTCGTGGCCGCGCCGCTGCGCCTCGTGGGCGATGTGCAGCGTCGTGTAGGTCGCACGCTGCGTGCGAACGCTGTTGATCACGAAGCAGACGCGCACGACGGAGGGTCCTCGCCTTTCGGTTGGGAAGTGTATGCTTCGCGGCGAATGGCCGGCAAGCTCGACGCTGCCTCGCTGGTGCTCGCGGCCGTGCTCGGCGGCTGCGGCGATGCCACGCCAGACGCGAAGGCGGCCGACGCTGGCCCGGTCACGCTCGTGATCGGCGGCGGCGATGGCTCCGACGTCTTCACGCCGCTCGTGGAGGGCGGCACGATCTTCGTCTACGCCGGGCCCCAGGGCGGCTTCCACGTGTTCCTGAGCGTGCGCGTGACCGGCCTCGATCCGGGCGAGCTGGAGCGGCCGTCGATCTCGTGCGCGAGCCAGCAGCCATCGGACGAGCCGTGCGTCGATCTCGTGGTCCGCGATCCCGGCGTCGCCGATCCGCTCGACTTCTTCGTGCCGCTCCACCTCGGGCTCGCCGCCGTGGCGGACGGCCCGCCCGGCCGGTACGAGCTCGCGCCGTCGCGGCTCGTGCAGCTCGACATCGGCGGCCTCGCCGACGTCGACGGCAAGCTCCTCGACGTCCGCGCCACCGTCACCGACCGCCACGGCCAAAGCGGCAGCACCGGCGTCACGGTGCGCGCCGTCGGCGTGCCGCTGCTGTAGCCCAACGCGTCGCGCGTCCCTCGGCCACTGCTCGCGCGGCTATCTCGGCCCGCCGAAAACCGATATCATGTTGACCGGACATCTCTGGGGAGGCGCCTTGTGAGCCGCGTGAAGACCGTCGTCGCGACGGAAGTCCTGCTCGTCGTCGGCCTCCTGGCCTTCGTCGGGGTGGCCTTCGGCGCGCAGAAGATCCTGGGATTGAACGATCCCGTGCGTGTGGGGGTGCCGCTGGCGCTCCTGCTCTCGGCCGTGCCGGCGTTGCTCTGGCTCGGCTACTTCTACCTGCAGGACCGTCACGAGCCCGAGCCCAAGCACTACGTCGCCGGCGTCTACCTGGCCGGTGGCTTCGTCGCCGCGCCGGTGGCTTCGTTCATCATGCACAGCCTCCTGCCTGCGCCCGAGTCGGCGCTGGAGGCGCTCACCCTGAGCGGGGACCGCGTGCTGCACGCGGTGCTCGTCGTCGGCCTCGCCCAGGAGTTCTCCAAGTTCCTGGTCGTCCGCTACTCGATCTACCTCTCCGACGAGTTCGACGAGCCCATGGACGGCATCATCTACATGACCGCGGCCGGCATCGGCTTCGCGACCGCCGAGAACATCGCCTACTTCAACGGCCTCTCCGGCGTGTTTCTCGGCATCGGCGCGGCCAACGCGGTGGTCACGACCATGGCGCACGCGTGCTTCGCCGGCGTGCTCGGCTACGCGCTCGGTCGCGCCAAGTTTGCCGACCACACCCCGATGGTGCGCAACCTGCTGCTGCTGGGCGGGCTCATGCTCGCGGCCACGCTGAACGGCCTGTTCAACCTGCTCGAGCAGCGCGTGACCAACGCCGGCCTGTCCACGCAGCCGTGGCGCGGCCTGGCATTCGCGAGCGGCTTCGCGGTCGTGGTCTTCCTGCTGACGTCCCTGATGATGCGCCGCCACCTGGCGGCCTCACCGCACCGCGCCTAGCGGGAGACCACCATGATCGACACCCACAAAGAATCGGCCTCCGCCAAGCTCGACGCCAAGAAGGCCGCGCTCGAGCAGCCGCCCGCGCCCACCATCCCCAGCGGCCCGCGCGCGCAGGGCTGGTTCCTCGAGCACGAAGGCCTCGTCACCATAGGCGCCATCGTACTGCTGTTCGCCGGCTGGTTCGCGTACAGCTCGGTGACCGAAGAGAAGGACGCGACCTTCGCCCGACAGGGCCTCACCTTCGCCTACCCGGCCGGCTGGTTCCCCACGGATCCCGAGCCCGAGGCCTTCCCCGTCGACGTCTCTTTCGCCGGTCTGGACCCCACAACTCGCCTCGAGGTGCGTATCAGCAAGAAGCCCGCGTTCGACGGGCCCATCGAGAGCGTGCTGGATCTATCGCGGAGCCGTCGCTATGGCGAGCTGTACAAGAAGCTGACCACGACCACCCAAACCGTGGGCAGCCGTGAGTGGCTGCGCTCCGACTTCGCGTACGCGTTCAAGAAGTCGGAGGACGACTCGCCGCGGGTCGCCTGGGCGGTCGAGTACGCGGCCTTGAATAACGAGAATCTGTACGTCGTCACGGTCCACGGTCCCGAAGGGGACGTGACGAAGCTGGAGCGGGACGTCCTCGGCACGGTCACGTTGAAGTGAACAAAGGAGTAGCGAGCATGGTGCGAAGGCGGAATGGTGTCTCTCTTCCGATGAGGCCGTGGGTGGTCGCGGGTGCGCTGGCGGGCGCCTGCGGGCTCGGCGCCCTGCTCGCCCCCGCCGACTCCAGCGCGGCCATGACCAAGGATCAGCGCCGCCAGGTCATGCTCCGCACCGTCTTCCTGCTGGCCGCCGAGTACCAGGGCAACGAGCTCGAGCCGGTGTCGCGCGGCTCGGGCACCATCCTGACCTCCGACGGCGCCATCCTGACCAACCACCACGTGGTCTGGAACGACGAGAAGAAGAAGCCGTTCGACGTCATCATCGTGGGCGTCACCGACAAGTTCGACGAGAAGCCGGTCTACCGCTGCATGGCGTTCCCCAAGAACGCTGTGCTCAAGGAAGAGGTCGACCTCGCGCTCATCAAGTGCGAGACCGACATGGACGGCAAGCCGTGGCGCGGCAACGACTGGACGCCCGCGGGCGTCGGCTCGTCCGAGGATCTCGTGCCCGGCGACGACGTGGTCGTGATCGGCTACCCCGGCGTGGGCGGCTGGACCATCAACTACACCACCGGCAAGGTCTCCGGCTTCATCGGCGCCGACGGCGGCGCCGGTCGCTTCTGGATCAAGACCGACGCCGACATCGCCTCGGGCAACTCGGGCGGCTCGGCGCTCGACGAGGACGGCAACCTCATCGGCGTGCCCTCGGCGGTGCAGTCGGGCGCGAGCAGCGCGCAGGGGCGCGTGGGCCTGGTGCGGCCGATCGAGCTGGCGCGCGATCTCATCAACCTGGCCAAGAGCGGCTGGACGCCGGGACCGAACGGCGGCTCGGTCGGTGGTGGCGGCGGCGGAGGCGGCTTCGGCGGGACCAAGGACGGCCCGCAGACGCAGGAGGTCAGGAACGGCGTGACGATCATCGGCAAGATCGCGGCGGTCGACAACAACGGGCCCATCCGCGACGCGCTCGTGATCATCCTCAAGCCGGGTGTGAAGGTCGCCGAGATCAACAAGGACAACATCGGGCAGAAGTTCATCACCAAGGCGACGACTAACTCGCAGGGTCAGTTCCAGATGGAGGGCCAGGTGCCGCGCGACAAGAAGTTCGCGGTGATCGTGATCGCCGAGGGCTACGAGCCACTCTTCGAGAACGACGTGCTCTCGACGGAGGGCAACGTCCCCGATCGCTTCGATCCGTGGGGCTCGATCACGCTGAAACGCGAGTGAGCGCGGACGCCGCGCCGCGCGCGCGATCGAGCGACTGACGGCCCGGTCAGTGCCCCGCAAGTGTTTTGTCTTGCGTTTCGAGCCGTTAGATACGGGACACTCATTACTGCAAAATTTCACCTTGCCACGCTCGGGGCGCGTTGCTATCTTCAGAAACAGCCGAGCGCCTTCGGGTGTTTGGTGGACCGCCCGCCCTTCCCCCCCCAAGGGTTGCGGCGGTCTTTTTTTGCCTTTTTTTCGTGCGGCCCCACCAACGGTGACGCCGTCGCGTATCCGGATGGATGGTAACTGCTCGGAACTAGTCCGCTTGCGGCCAGCCATGCGATGGTGTTAATCAAGTACCCAAAGAGCGAGCCTCCTTAAAATGCCCCCCATCGCACGGGAGTTCATAGATCCCGATGCCGACAAGGTCGTCCGAAGACTTCGCCGGTACGGCTTCACCGCCTACCTGGTAGGTGGTTGCGTCCGCGACCTGCTCCTCGGCCGTTCGCCGAAGGACTTCGACGTCGCCACCTCGGCCACCCCGCAGGAGATCAAGTCGGTCTTCCGCAACTGTCGCGTGATCGGCCGGCGCTTCCGGCTGGCGCACGTCTTCTTCGGCCAGAAGATCATCGAGACCTCGACCTTCCGCGCCAACCCGCGCGAGGGCGCGGATCCCGACGACGGCGACGACCTGCTCATCCGTCGTGACAACGTCTTCGGCACGGCGGAAGAGGACGCGCGTCGCCGCGACTTCACGATCAACGGCCTCTTCTACGACGTCGAGAAGGAAGAGGTCATCGACTACGTGCACGGCCTCGCCGACCTCGAGGCGCGCCTGGTGCGCACCATCGGCGATCCGGAGACCCGCTTCCCCGAGGACCCGGTGCGCATCCTGCGCGCCATCAAGTTCGCCGCGCGGCTCAACTTCGACATCGAGCCCGACACCTACGAGGCGCTGCTCAACCACGAGCACGAGATCCACCAGTGCGCCGCG
Source organism: Haliangiales bacterium (assembly GCA_046595695.1). GTDB lineage: Bacteria > Myxococcota_A > Polyangia > Haliangiales > SHYZ01 > JBKJOI01. Next base: position 6,568 of record JBKJOI010000458.1, read on the forward strand.
CCGCGCGTGCTCGAGGAGATCTACCGCCTGCTCCGCGGCGGCGCCGCGCGCCGCTCCATGGAGCTCTTGCTCGAGACCGGCGTCGCCTCGACCCTCGCGCCCGAGCTGGTCGCCATGTACCAGGGCCCGCCCTGGCTGGAAGGCGCGGCCGAGGGCGGCGAGGACGACCCGTTCGCCGACGCGCGCCCGCGCGCCTGGCGCATGCTCGACGAGCTCGACGCCCTGGCCGCGCGCACCGCGCCGCCGCTGACGCGCCGCCGCGAGGGCCGCGTGTACGTCGAGCCGAGCCGTGGCGGCCCGCCGCGCAGCACCCCGCCCACCCCCGAGGTCGCGATCGCCGAGCTGTCGGGACGCACCGATCTCGACGCGCTCGAGCGCGCCGCGCTGGAGCTGGCCGCAGGCGAGCGCCCGGTGGTCATCGCCGCGGTCCCGCCCGACGAGCTGGCGCGCGCCGCGCCGGGGCGCGCGGGCCTGCAGGCGGCCTCGGCGGAGGGCGACCTGCCCCGTGGCGAGGGCGACCTGCCGGCCCGTGGCGAGGGCGACGACGACGATTCGTTCTGGACCGTGCCGCCGACCAACGCGCTGCTGCTGACGGCGCTGGTCGTGCCGTTCGTGCCCGACGTGAACAGCGAACGGCCGGGCGAGCTGTTCGCTGCGGTCGACGACGCGCTCAACCCGCTGGCCGCGCGCATGCGTGTGTCCCGCCGCGACTTCGAGCGCGCGCGCCAGATCCTGCTCCTGCAGAAGCGCCTGGCGCCGTCGCGTCGTCGCCGCGGCAAGCCCACGCAGCTCACCCGCCGCGAGTACTTCGGCGAGGCGCTCGCGCTCTACGAGCTGCTGGCGCGCGCCGGCGGCGACGTCGGCGACGAGATCGCGCACTGGCGGCACCTGTGGCGGCGCAGCGCGGCCTCGAGCGGCGCGGGCCTGGGCCCCGGGCTCGACGACTTCGAACCCGACGTCGAGCGCCTGCCCCACGCGCGCCCCCTGGCCGAGGGCGCGGTGGAAAGTGGCCTAGTCGTGGACCCCGCTGACGCCAAGCGGCGACGCCGCCGCCGACGCGGTGGCCGTCGGCGCCAGAAGGGCGGTGGGAGCACCGGCACCGAGATCGACGCGCTCGTGGCCGCCTCTGCCGACAACGGCGGCTCCGGCAACGACGACGGATCGTGACGCGCGACCCGCTGGGCCCGGGCGAGCCCGGCAGCGGCAGCCGCGACGCCGACCCTGCCGACGACGGCAGCGGTGACGACGCCGCGGCCCGCTCGCTCGATCCGTTCGATCTACGCGCGGGCACCGAGGAGCACTACGACGACGCCGCGCTCTACGACTTCGAGTACCGGCGCCGGCGCGCCGATGTGAACTGGTACCGGCTGCTGGCCAAGCGGCTGGCGCCCGGCGGGCCCATCCTCGAGCTCGGCTGTGGCACCGGGCGCGTGCTTGCCCCGCTCGCGCGCGACGGGCACCGCGTGATCGGCGTCGACGTCGCCGCGTCCATGCTGGCGCGGGCGCAGGCACGCATCGACGCGCTCGGCCGCGGCGCACGCGCACGCGCCGGCCTGGTCCGCGGCGACATGCGCACGTTCGCGCTCGGCGAGCGCTTCCCGCTGGTGATCTGCCCGTTCAACGCCTTCCAGCACATGTACGCGCGCCGCGACGCCCTCGCCGCGCTCGCGTGCGTACGCGAGCACCTGGCCGAGGGCGGCAGCTTCGCGCTCGACGTGCTGAACCCCGACCTGCGCTGGCTCACGCGCGACCCCAACAAGCGCTGGGCGCGTACCCGCTTCCGCCACCCGGTCAGCGGCGAGCGCTTCGAGTACACGACCAACCAGGACTACGACCGCACCACGCAGATCGCGCACATGCGCATCTACTACGAGCGCCTCGACGTGCCGCCCGAGGAGAAACGCACGATCGTCGTGCGTCTGGCGCACCGCCAGTTCTTCCCGGCCGAGCTCTCGGCGCTGCTCGCGCACGGCGGCTTCCGCGTCGACGAGCGCTGGGGCGGCTTCGCCGAGGAGCCGTTCGAGAACGACTCCGACGCGCAGGTGCTGGTCTGCAAGCCCACGTAATGGCACTTTCCAGGGCATCTGCGCCATTTCGCCGAACGGCTCGGAGGCCCGCTCCGACGGTGAGTGTCAGACCCAAGGCCTACGATTCGTGCGGTTCTCGACGGTGCGCAACCAGATCTCCGTCGAGAAATGTTTTGACTGCCCGGGGACCGTCGGTATCATCGGGCAGCGATTTTCCCGACACGGAGGGCACACATGGCTGAGAAGGTGGCTCGGACGGGCGTGAAGCGCGAGAAGGACTTCATGTACTACATCAAGGATGGGGCGGTGTGGAAGGTGCCGCGCAAGCAGCCCGGTGCCCCCAAGGGCAAGAAGGAGAAGGTCACCGAGGCCGGCGTGACCCAGGACTTCAATTACATCTACTTCCTCGACAAGGACGGCGATGTCGCGCGCGCCAAGCGGGCCGTCGGCGGGCAGAAGCGGAAGAAGAAGGCAGCCGCGCCCAAGAAGGCCGCTGCCAAGAAGCCGGCCGCCAAGAAGGCGCCTGCCAAGAAGGCGCCTGCCAAGAAGGCGCCTGCCAAGAAGGCCAAGAAGCGCTGACGTACAGAGGCGCGCCCAGGCGCGCCAGAAATCGCCCCAGGCAGGGCCGGCGCGCCACGGGGCGCACCTGGTCCAGCGATTTCACCAGGCCGGTGTCGCCTCGCGGCGGCGCCGGCCTTCGTGTTTCGGGCCGGCGCCGGTTGCGCCGGTCGCCAGAACGCCGCTCGCCACCGCTCCACGCCACGCCACGCGAGGACTTGGGTCGGATCCCCCGTCGGTGATAGGCTAAGGGTTCCCAAATGTGGATTTGCACCCGCTGTCGGGCGACCACGGAGCAGGATGCCCGCGCCTGCGCCCACTGTGGTGGACGCATCATCGACGAGCTCAGCTTCCAGAGGCTCGGCACTACCGTCGGAAATTACAAGCTGCTCGACGTCATCGGTCGCGGCGGCATGGGTACCGTCTACCGGGGCGAGCACGTCTACATCGGCCGCCCGGTCGCGGTGAAGATCCTGCACGCGCAGTTCGCGCGCTACGAGGAGGCGGTGAAGCGCTTCCTGCGCGAGGCGCGCGCGGCGTCGTCGATCAACCACCCCAACATCGTCGACGTGACCGACTTCGGGCCCACGCCCGATCACGGCGTCTACTTCGTCATGGAGTACATCGAGGGCGAGTCGCTCGAGGATCTGATCGCGCGCGAGTCGCCCATCGTGCTGCACCGCGCGATCAACATCGTGAACCAGCTCGCCTCCGCGCTCGCCCGTGCGCACGACATGGGCGTGATCCACCGCGACCTCAAGCCCGAGAACGTGATGCTCGCCGCGCGCCCCGGCCGCCGCGACCTCATCCGCTTCGTGAAGGTCGACGAGGCGCGCCAGAGCTTCGTGATCGAGCGCGAGGAGTTCTACGACTTCGTGAAGATCCTCGACTTCGGCATCGCCAAGGTGCTCGAGCAGCCCGACGTGGCGATGGGTGTCTTCGGCGGCGGCACCTCGGCGGGTCACACCATCGCGGGCGCGGTCTTCGGCACGCCCGAGTACATGTCGCCCGAGGCCGCGCAGGGCCTGCCCGTCGACCACCGCTCCGACGTGTACTCGCTGGGCATCCTCTTCTACGACATGCTGGTGGGCCACGTGCCCTTCGAGGCCGAGGCCGCCGCCGACGTGATGCAGCAGCAGATCCACGCCCTGCCGGTGCCGCCGCGGCGCGCGCGCCCCGACGCCGAGATCACCGAGGCCGCCGAGCGCCTCGTGTTGAAGGCACTGGCCAAGAAGCCCGAGGACCGCCAGCAGACCATGGACGACCTGCGCCAGGAGCTGCAGACGTGCTACGGCAGCGTCGCCTACCGCCGCGACGCCGAGCGCATCGGCATGCCGGGCGGCGGCCAGCTGAACCAGGATCTGCGCGAGTGGATGAAGAACCAGGACCAGCAGCGTCCCGCGCGTGACACCTCACCCGAGGACGTCGAGGCCGGTCCACCGCGGGTCTCCGACGACGCGCCCACGCCGACGGCCCTCATCTATGCCAAGAAAGAGCCCCCGGGATGACTTACCGCTACTTCGCCTACGGCTCAGCCCTCGACCCGGCGCACTTCGCCGAGTGGGCGCAGGAGCACGGCTACCCAGGTGACGTCCTGGGTGATGGGCTGCCGGCGGCGCTCGACGACTACGAGCTCCTGCTGACGGTGCCGTCGCGCTACTGGATGGGCGCGGTCGGCACGCTCGAGCCGAAGCAGGGCTCGACCGTCTACGGGGTGCTCTTCGAGGTCGCCGATGCGCAGGCGGACATCGTGCGCCACAAGGAAGGCGTGGCGACGGGCCTGTACCAGGAGCTCGAGGTCGAGGTGCGCCTGTGGACCCCGGCGGGCGCCGAGGCGACGCTGCAGCTCGATACCGCGCACACCTTCGTGGTCGCCGAGGGCCGCGCGGCTGCCTCGCCGCCCCCGCCCTCGCAGCGCTGGCTCGACATCATCATCGGCGGCGCGCAGGCGCGTGGCTTGCCGGACTTGTGGATTGCCGAATTGAAGCGTAGAAAGCGCTGATGGAATTGACCGGTAAGCAGCGCCGCCATCTGCGCGGGCTGGGCCACGAGCTGAAGGCGGTCCTGCAGGTCGGCAAGGAAGGGGTGACCGATGCGCTGATGCTGGCGCTCGAGCAGGCGCTCCTCGACCACGAGCTCGTCAAGGTGAAGGTCGGCCAGAGCTCGCCGGTCGAGCGGCACGCCGCTGCCGCGGAGCTGTCGAAGCGCTCGAGGAGCTCGGTGGCCCAGGTGCTGGGCAACTCGCTCTTGCTCTACCGCGCGCATCCGGATCAGCCGACGCTCGTGCTGCCCAGCGCCGACGCAGAGGCCAAGAGCGCCAGGCCCCGGGGCGCCAGGCCCGCGGGCGGCAAGCCGATGGCCGACCGGCCGAGCGGCGCCAGGTCGCAGCCGCTGCCCAAGCCGAAACCCATGCGTGCCGCGCGGCCGCAGAAGGGCCATGGGGCGACCCGCAACGCGCGTCCCAGCAGTGGGCGCGAAGACCGGCCGAGCCGTGGGCGCGAAGACCGGCCGAGCCGTGGGCGCGAAGACCGGCCGAACCGTGGGCGGGAAGACCGGCCGAACCGTGGGCGCGAAGACCGGCCGAGCTTCAAGCCGGGCGGGCGCCCCAGCTTCAAGCCGGGCGGACGCCCCAGCTTCAAGCGTGACGACCGCGCCGGCGCCAAGCCGGGCGGACGCCCCAGCTTCAAGCGCGACGACCGCCCCAGCCGCGGCGGCAGCGACCGCCCCAGCCGCGGCGGCAGCGATCGCCCCAGCCGCGGCAGCGAACGCACCAGCTTCAAGCCGGGCGGGCGCCCCAGCTTCAAGCGCGACGACCGCCCCGGCCGCGGCGGCGATGACCGCCCGGCCTTCAAGCGCGACGACCGCCCCAGCCGCGGTGACCGGCCCGCCTTCAAGCGCGACGACCGTCCCAAGCCCACGGCGCCCGCCGGCAGCCGGCCCAGGCCTCGTCCTACTGGGGCGGGGGCAGCAGGCGGAAGACCAGGGCGCAGCCCTGCGGGGCGGCCGCCGCGACGCAGGCCTTGAGATCCGCGAGCGTGCGCGCCGCGGTCTCGGCCAGGTTGCGCGACGCGTCCTGGTTACGCGCCACGCCCGGCTGCGAGTGCACGTAGCTCACGAACTTGTCGTAGGCGCCTAGCAGGCGCTGCGGGTCGAAGGCCTCGATGAGCGGCTTCAGGCGCGCCGGGTTCACCATCACCCAGTCGCCCTTGCCGATCTGTAGATCGGCGCGGTCGGGGTACGGCGTGCCCAGATCGGTCGGCGCGAACGTGCCCAGGAAGCCGCCCTCCTCCGCCTGGTGCGCGAACGGCACGACGTCGACCATGACCGCGAACAGGTCGTTGCCCTTCTTCACGTTCTCGAGGTCGTCGTCGCCGAAGGGCGGGAACTTCTCGGGCGCGCCCATGTGCAGCGCGGGCAAGACCAGCTTCTCGAGCACGTCGACGGCGAGTGGCTGGGTGACCCGCTTCATGGACGTGATCTGCGCGACCGCCTCGAAGAGGTGACGGTCGTTGATCTGCCCCTGCGCGGGCTTGTCGCCCTCGAGCTTGGCGAGCGCGCCGACCACCTGCTCCACGATGGGCAAGTTCTGCGGCGGCAGGCGCTTGCCGGCCTCGGCGACCAGCTTGGTGAGCTCGGCCAGCGGCGCCTGCGTCCACGCGCCGTGCAGGCGGGCAAGGTCGAAGACCATCCACTGCGCGAGCGGCACGCTGTGCAGGCGCGCGTAGTGCTGGGGCTGGTACTTGTCCTTGGCCTTGCCGCCCTCGGCCTCGTCGGCCGCCTCGTGCTGCAGGCGGATGCGCTCGATCTCGCCGATGAGCTTCTTGACCAGGCCCTGACCCGAGCGCAGCAGGCGCTCGGAGAACACGTGCGGCTGGACCTCGAGCAGCACCTTGGTGAAGCCCATGCGCCAGGCGCGCGGGTCCTCGCCGCCGATCAGCCAGAACGCGCCGTGACGCGCGCGCACCGTCTCGGCCACCCACGCGCCCAGCCCGAGCCAGAGCTCCTGGTGCGTGTTGACGTCCAGGTCGAGCTCGTCGCGGTCGCCGATCTGACCCAGGATCCAGGTCTCGAAGGTGATGAGATCGATGGGCATGCCCAGCGACGCGGCGCCCGCCGAGCCCTCGGCGTCGACCAGCGAGGTGACCGCGTCACCCTCGGGGTCGACCATCTCGGCCAGGTCGATGCCGGCCTCGCTGCGCAGGCGCTGCGCGAACTGCTTTGCGGCCGCGGCCATCTGAGCGAGGGTGGCCTCGATCTTTTCGCGGATTCGCTCGGAATTGGCGTCGGAGCTCATGAGGGCACGCAGTATAGCCGGGCCGGTCGCCCGGCCGTCTACATCTCGACGGCGTAGACGAAGCTGGCCTTGGGGAAGCGCAGGAAGCGCTCGGCGATCAGCTTCTGCGGCACGACGTCACCGTCGACATAACGTTTTGCCAGCGCCTCGGCCGCCTTGCGGTCGGCCCTGGCCTTGATCGAGCCGACCTTGGTCATCATGGCGTCGATCGCGGGCACCAGCTTGTCGAACTTCACGGAGAAGGCGCCCTTGTCCTTGCCGTTGCCGGCGGTGGCTTCGGCGCTCCACACCAGCGCGCCCTCGTCGATCAGGAAGCCGATCTGCACCGCGGCGAGCTGCGAGTAGGCCTTGCGGTCGCCCTCGGCGGTGTACATGCCCTGCGAGATGTGGCCGAACGCCCAGACGATGCAGTCGATGTAGACCGAGCGCGCCAGCTCGTCGGAGATCAGGCCCTTGCCGCGCAGGAACTCGACCAGGAACAGGCCGCCGGTCTGCGCCTTGAGCTCCTCCATCATGGACGACAGCTGGCCGCCGAACGCCTGCGAGTCGGTCTTGCCGTTCGCCTTGTAGTCGTGCGACGGACCGAGGTTGTGCGACGCCTCGTGCAGGATCGTCGACAAGAGGCCGGGCCCGGCCGCGTCGACGTAGAGCTTCATGGCGCCCTCGTCGAGCAGGGACGCCGCCTGCTCGTGACGCGCCGCCATGCTGTCCGGGTCGGTGTACAGGTTGGACATGGCGACGGTGCGGCCACGGCCCTCGTCGGCGACCGGGCCCCAGTTGGGCAGGCTCTGCCCGATGGTGGCGCCGAGCGGCCCGCGGTCGTCGCCCGCGTTGGTGACGATGTCGATGAAGTCGGGCAGGTGGAAGGTGAC
>JBKJOI010000735.1:0-9656 GCA_046595695.1 Haliangiales bacterium
GATCATGTTTACGCGCTGGAGGCCGATGGCCGCCTGCGCTGGTTCCTGTCCCTCGACGCCGACGTGGATGCACCCGTCGCCATGGGCATCGATGGGACGATCTACGTCGGCGGGGACGACGCGCACGTGCGCGCGTACCGCTGAAGACTCGCTCTGAAAGAACAGTTATGGAAATCGAAATCGAAAAGAATGCAGTGAAAGAAGCCGTGCGGCGCGCGCCGTCGCAAGGATGGAAAGTGACCGAGCTGGCCACCGCGATGGCGCTCGACAGCCAGGGGCGGCACCGCCTGCGCCGGCTGCTCGAGGAGCTCCTCGACGCCGGTGAGATCGAGAAGGCCCCGGGCGCGCGCTACCGCCTGCCCGGCGGCCTCGGCCTCGGCAACGGCGCCGACGACGACGACGCGCCCGTGCCCGGCACGGCGACGCTGCCGAGCGGCGCCAAGGACGAGTTCGTCCCGGTGCTCGGCTCCGCCGGCGACAGCAGCAGCAGCAAGACCGCCGGCAACGGCGTCAGCGGCCGCATCCGCGTGCATCCGGCGGGCTACGGCTTCGTCGAGCGCGAGGACGGCGAGGCCGACGTGTTCGTGCCGGCGCGCTACCGCGGCACCGCGCTCGATGGTGACAAGGTTCGCCTGACCACCTGGATGGGCTACAAGGGCACCGAGGGTCGCGTCGAGCAGGTGGTCGAGCGCGGCCGCGCCAAGCTCACCGGCGTGGTGCGTCTGATCGGCCACGAGGCCTTCCTCGAGCCCGATGATCCGCGCATCGCCACCACCTGGGGCAAGGTCGGCCTCGAGGACGGCCCGGGCGCGGCACGCGTCGGCCAGTGCGTGGTCGCCGAGATCACCCGCTACCCGACGCCGGCCCGCCCCGGCGACGTCGGCGAGCTGTGGGCGCGCGTCGTCCACGTGCTCGGCGAGCAGGACGATCCACGCACCGAGGTGGCCAAGGTCATCGCCTGCGCGGACATCCCCGACGTCTTCCCCGAGGACACCCTCGCGGCGGCCAAGCGCACCTCGCAGGAGCTGCGCGCGGCCGACTTCGCCGACCGCGTCGACCTGCGCGACCGGCCGTTCCTGACCATCGACCCCGAGACCGCGCGCGACTTCGACGACGCGGTGTGCGTCGAGGAGCGCGCCGGCGGCTTCCGCATCTGGGTCGCGGTCGCCGACGTCTCGCACTACGTCACGCCGGGCAGCGCGCTCGACCGCGAGGCGCGCATCCGCGGCTGCTCGGTGTACCTGCCCGATCGCGCCATCTCGATGCTCCCGCACGAGCTGTCGTCGGGCATCTGCTCGCTCAACCCCGAGGTCGACCGCTGCGCCATGGTCGTGCGCCTCGACGTCGACGCCGACGGCGTGCCGCAGAGCGCGTACCACTGCGCCGCGGTGATCCGCTCGCACGCGCGCCTCGACTACCCGGGCGTCGCGGCGGCGCTGGCCGGCGACTTCCGCGGCCCACGCGCGCGCTACTCCGACTGGATCGTCGACCTCAAGCGCATGAACGAGCTGGCCAAGAAGATGCGCGTCCGCCGCATGGATCGCGGCGCGCTCGACTTCGACATCGATCAGGCGAGCGTCGTTCTCGACGAGGACGATCCGCGCCGCGTGCGCGACGTGCGCCGCTCCAAGGCGAACCCCGAGATCAAGGTCGCGTACCAGCTGGTCGAGGAGTACATGCTCGCGGCCAACGAGGCGGTCGCGCGCTTCTTCCGCGAGAAGGACGTCGACAGCGTGTGGCGCGTGCACGATCGACCGTCGCTCCAGCGCCTCACCGAGCTGGCCGAGCTGCTCGCGTCGTTCGGCATCGAGTTCGATCCCGAGTCGGGTCAGTCGCCCAAGGCGCTGCGCGACCTCATGAAGCAGGTGGCGGGCCAGCCCTACGAGCGCGCGCTGCACTTCCTCATGCTGCGCTCGCTCAAGCAGGCCACCTACGACGTGGTGCCGATCGGGCACTTCGGCCTGGCCTCGAACGACTACCTGCACTTCACCTCGCCGATCCGTCGCTACCCGGATCTCATCGTCCACCGGCTGCTCAAGTGGCACCTGCGCAAGGACGGCCAGCCCTCGGGCGGCTCGGCACAGGCGCCGCCGCCGGCGCGCGAGCAGCTCGCGCTCATGGCCGCGGAGAGCTCGGGCCACGAGCGCCGCGCCGCCGAGGCGGAGCGCGAGGTGGTCGACATGTACCGGACCTTCCTCATGCGCGACCGCGTGCAGGAGGAGCTCGACGGGCTCATCTCGGGCGTCACCGGCTTCGGCATCTTCATCGAGTGCGACGCGCCCTTCGTCGAGGGCATGATCAAGTTCGAGAACCTCGGCGACGAGCCGTTCTTCTTCGACGACAAGCACATGGTCGTGCGCGGACGCCGCACCGGCCAGACCTTCCGGCTCGGCGATCGCGTGCGCGTGCGCATCGAGAACGTCTCGGTGGCGCGCCGGCGCATCGATCTGTCGCTGATCAGCGGCGGCGTCGCCGGTGAGCCCGCGGGTGACGCCGTGGGTCGCGGTCGCTCGAAGGCCCCCGGAAAGCCCGGACGCGACGATCGTCGCGGCGGCGGCGGCAACGGGCGCACCGCGAAGTTCGCGGCGCCCGGCGCAAGTGGCGGCGCGCGCGGCGGAGCCCGCGGCGCCAAGGGTGGCGGCGCCGGAGGCGGCGCGGCTGGCGGGCGCGGCAAAGGCGGCGGCGGCGCCAAGGCCGGCGGTCGGCCCGGCGCGCCCAAGGGCGGCGGCGGCGGCAAGAGCGGCGGGCGCAGCAAGGGCGGCGGCGGGCGCGGCCGCGGGTAGCCCCCCTGGGCCCACGTCAGGGTTTGCACCGTCACGACGCGCGCGGGACACCCTCCCGCCGCGAATCGGTCAACTCCTCGAAACGATGGCGTAACGAGGTAATGCCTTGCCCTCGCTCCTTAGAATGAATATTCATTCTAAGCATGCCGCCCTCTGTTCTGCCCCGCGCAACCACCGCCAGCGACAAGCGTGACGTGATCCTCACGGCGGCGCTCGAGCTGTTCGTCGAGCGCGGCTTCCACGGCACCGCGGTGCCGCTGGTGGCCGAGCGCGCCGGCGTCGGCGCCGGGACGATCTACCGCTACTTCGAGAGCAAGGAAGCGCTGGTGAACGCGCTCTACCAGAAATGGAAGGGCGAGATCGCGACGCGCGTCTACAGCGACTTCCCGCTGACGGCGTCGGCGCGCGAGCAGTTCGCCGCCATCTGGCGCCGGCTCGCCGAGTTCGCGCTCGGCCACCCCGAGGCCTTCGCGTTCCTCGAGCTGCACCACCATGGCTCGTACATCGACGCCGAGAGCCGCGCCGTCGAGGCGCGGCTGCACGAGTTCGCGGCCGGGTTCATCCGGCGCGCGCAGGTCGATCAGCAGGTGAAGCCGATGGACCCGATGCTGATGCTCGCGCTGGTGAACGGCGCCTTTATCGGCGTCTTGCGCGCTTCCCGCGAAGGGCGGCTTTCTTGGTCTTTGGAGACGTTTTTGGCAGCTGAACCGAGCTGCTGGGACCTGGTCCGGCTGTAGCCGGGGCGGCGGTCGGGGTCGTCGCAGCGGCGGCCGCGGCGGCGGCCGAAGCGGCCGCGGCGGCCCCGGTCGAGCGGTGCGCGGGCGCGGCCTTGCCGGCCGGGGTGCCGGCCGCGGCGGGCGCGGCCGCCGGCGACAGCTTCGACGTCTCGCTGGCGGGCGCGGCGGCAGGCGCGGGCATCGCGACGCTGCCGGCGACCGGCGTCTTCGTGAGCCACCAGAGCGCCGTGCCGCCGGCCGAGAACACCAGCACCAACACGATGAAGAAGGTCCACGAGCGGCTGCGGCGCACCTCGCGCACGAACGGCTGCGCGATGAGCTGCGGGCCATCGGAGGTCATCACCGACAGCGGCGGCACGGCCCACGAGCCGCTGGTGTCGAGCCGGCGCGGCGCCGCGGGCGGGCGCGCCACGGCCGCCGTGCCCACGGGCACCTGGCGCGACGTCGTGGGCATGGACACCTGGCGCGACGTCGTGGGCATGGGCACCGGGCGCGACGCCGTGGGCGTGAACGCCGCCGCGGGCGGCGGGGGCACGGTGAACATCACCGGGGGCGTCAGGCGGCGCTCGCGCTCGGTGCGCGGGGCCGGCTTCGGCGCGGCGGGCGCCGAGGTGAACGGGTGCGGCGCCGGCGCGCTCGTCAGCGTCGTGGGTGCCGGCGGCGGCGCGGTCACGAAGGCCGTGGGCGAGGGCGGCGGCGCGGTGCCCCGCGCGGTGCGCTCACGCGGCGGGGGCGGCGGCAGCGCGCCCATCGGCTCGGTCGACGCGAACGTCGGCGTCTTCCGCGGCGGGGGCGGCGGCGGCAGGCGACGCTGCCCCGAGGCCGTGGGCACCATCGGCATGAACAGCGCCGGCGGCGGCCCCGCGGGCTCGGCGGCGGCGAGCGCCTCGCTCGTCTGCACCAGCGACGACGCGCCCATCGCCAGCGCCTCGGGCGAGAACGGCTTGGGCCCGGTCGGCGGCATGAAGGGCGCGGCGCGCTCGCTGAGCCGTGCCGGCGGCGTCGGCCGCGGTGGCGGCGGCGGCGCGGCCGCGGTGGTCTGCGTGGCCCGCGAGGTCGGCGGGATGGTCGACGGGCGTGTCATCGGCGGCGGCCCGGGCATCGCGATCGTCGGCGCGGTCGTGGCGCGCGGCGGCTTGAGCGTCTTCACTGGGCCGCTGCCCAGCGCCATGCGCTCGGGCTTGGCCGGCGGCGGCAGCATGCGCTCGAGCTTGAACGGCATGGTCGGCTCGCGGCCGACCTTGGGCCAGCCCTCGATCTCGGGCGCCAGGGGATCGAGCTGCAGCTTGTAGCGTGCGTCGTTCCACTTCACGACGCGCACGATGGCGTCGGAGTCGGGCATGCCGTTCAGCGTGACCTCGACGAGGTCGCCGGCGCGGTAACGCAGCTCGGCGCGGTCGTAGGCGCTGACCACCACGAGCGTGCAGGACAGCGCGTTGTCTTCGCAGTGCCGCATGACGATGGCGAGCGGCACGTCGTTCACGTGGCTCTCCAGCGAGGCGGCCGGGCCCAGCTTGCCGGTCAGATCCGGCGCCCGCTGCTCGAGCGTGTAGCTGCCGTCCCGAAGCAGGCTCATGCGGATGACAGCGGCGTCGCCGACGAGCAGGCCGAAGCTGGCCTGGTCCACGATTCCCGCGCGGAGTTGCAGCACGCCGCGGCCCTCGCGACTGTCGACGCGGACGGTCCCGGTGACCAGATGGCGGCGGCACGGCTCGAGTAACGACTTGAGCGGCGTGTCGGCCAGCGAGCCCTCCAGGCGGTTGCGTGACAGGAAGACGGGAACTTCTGTTTCCATGCCCACGGGAGTGAGCAAGCGCCGGGCCATCGTGCAAAATTCCAGTACCACGCGGGGTTGGCCGTGCGGGCCCTGTGCGAGTCTCCGATTCTCGGAGGCACGGCTTCCGGCTTTCGGCGGAGCGCCCCGGCGCCCCCGCGCTATGCTGGGTCCCGAGGCCGCATAGCTTGGGGCCACGGCTGGCCCCACCCGAGACCATGTCCAACGAGCCACGCTGGTGGAGCTTCGCCGAGCTGGACGCGCAACGAGACGCGTTCGATGCGCTCGTATCCGCGACGCCCGATATCGATACGTTCTGCTCGTCGAGCGACTGGATCCTGCCCGCGTGCGTGGCGTTCGCGCCCGAGGCGACGCCGCTCGTGCGCTGGTCGCGTGCCGGCGTGGTCGCGCTGGCGGCGCGACGGGTCGAGGGCGGCGGCGGTCGCTGGGCGTGCCCGCTCGAGGCGGTCTGGGGCCTCGCCAGCCCGCTCATCGGTCCGGATCCCGAGCCGCTCGTCGACGCCGCGATGGGCATGCTCGCCGGCTCGGTGCCGCCGACCACCGGCCGGCTGGTCGCGCTGGCGCTGTGCGGGATCGCCGATGGCGGCGCCGCGGAGCGGGTGCTGCTCGCGCGCGCGCGGCGCGGCTTCCTCGCCGAGCCGGGGCCGGAGATGGCGCGCATCGTCGCCTCGCTCGAGGGCGGCATGGACGGCTTCTGGTCGCGGCGCTCGTCGAAGTTCCGGGCGAGCTCGCGGCGCGCGCGCCGTGCCGCGGCCGCGGCCGGCGTCAGCTACGAGATGCACCAGGCGTTCGCCGACCCCGCCGCCTACGACGCGGTCTGGCGGCGCGTGCTCGCCATCGAGGCGCGCTGCCGCAAGGCGGCCATCGGCGGCGGGCTCTCGGTGCCCGAGATGCGCGTCTTCTACGAGCGCATGCTGCCGCGGCTGGCGGCGCGCGGCGCGCTGCGCGTGGTCTTCGCGTGCCGCGGCGGCACTGACCTGGCCTTCGTGTTCGGCGGCATCTTCGGCGGGGTCTACCGCGGCCTGCAGGTGAGCTTCGACGACGCCTTCGCCGCCGAGTCACCCGGCGTGCTCGTGCACGTCGAGATGCTCGAGCGCCTGTGCGCCGAGGGCGTGACCGGCTACGACCTCGGCACCGACATGGAATACAAGCGACGCTGGGGCGAGGTCGGCCTGGTCACGCGCACGTGGCTGGTGAGCCGGCGCCGGGTGTAGAGTTCGCGGCATGAAGCGAACGCTCCTGCTGATCGTCGCCGTCGCCGCTGCCTGCGGCACCAAGAACGCCGCGCCCGCCGCGTCGGGCGGGGAGGCCGCACCGGCCGAGACCTCCGCGCCCGGGGCGCCCGCGGCGCCCGCGACACCTGCTGCACCCGCAGCGCCCGTCGCCAAGGGCACCGTCGCGACGCACTCGTTTTCGTCCGCCGCGCTCGGCGTCGTCAAGGCGTACGTGGTCTACCTGCCCGCGGGCTATGCCGACGCCGACTCCGCCGCCAAGCGCTACCCGGTCGTCTACCTCTTGCACGGCATCGGCGGCGACGAGACCAACTGGAACGACTACGGCAAGCTCGCTGCCGCCGCCGACGCGCTCGGCCTGCGCGCCATCGTCGTGATGCCCGACGGTGACTCGGGCTTCTACGTGAACGGCGCGCTGCCCGTCGACTTCGACGGCTGCATGAACAAGCAGCGCGGCCACTTCGGCCGCGTGCGTGAGCCCAAGACCTTCTGCGTGAAGGCGCCGCGCTACGAGGACTACGTCACCAAGGATCTCATCGGCCACATCGACGCGACCTACCGCACCGTCCCCGAGCGCCGCGCGCGCGCCGTCTCGGGGCTGTCCATGGGCGGCTTCGGCGCGCTCGTGCTGGCGATGCGCCACCCGGACCTGTTCGTCTCGACCGCGTCGCACTCGGGCGTCGATGCGCTGCTCTACGAGGGGCCGTACCCGTACGACGCGAAGAAGGTCGTCCTCGTCGAGGACGCCAAGAAGTGGGGCGCGAAGTCTGACGGCTTTGGCGCGTGGATCCGCAGCGTCTTCGGTGGCGACATCGCCAACTGGCGCGCGCACGACCCCGCGCTGCTGGCCGCGAAGCTCACGCCGGGTGCGCTCGCGATCTACCTCGACGTCGGCACCGCTGACGACTTCGGCCTGAACGCCGGCGCCGAGTACCTGCACGACGTGCTGACGAAGCGCGGCATCGAGCACGCGTGGACGCTCGTCGAGGGCGGCCGCCACAACTTCTCGCTGTGGTCGCAGCGCATCGACGACAGCCTGGCCTTCCACGCCGCCGTCTTCGCGAAGTCCGGGCTGTAGGCGAGGAACGCCGCGAGGCGCCCGCCGCCGTCGCCGCTACGGCCGCAGCGCGCTGAGCAAGATACCGGGCAGGCGGAGCCAGCTCGGATCCGACTCCATGGCGACCAGCTTGGGGCCCATCGCGCGGGTGTTCTTGTTGTCGTAGAACCACGCCGGCTTCGGCTTCACGACCAGCGGTCCGCGGATCACGGTCTTGTCGATGCCTTCCATCATGTACGTGTTGTGCACCCAGCCCAGGCCGCTCTGGATGTCGGCGAGCGTGGCGCTGGGATGCCCGCCCCACGGCAGCGTGACCGCGCCGTAGCAGATCGCCGGCCAGTGGTTGATCGCGACCGTGCCGTAGCGCAGCTCGACGATGGCGTGGTCGAGCGCCTTGGCGACGTCGGCACGAGCCTCGTCGCGCGGGTGGATGATGATGCAGGCGTTGAGCGTGCCCCACAGCGTGTCGTTCATGAACGCGGTCGCCTGGGTCAGGAACTCGGCCGGGTCGCCGGCGGGCAGCGTGGTCTCCGAGAGGATCCCGCAGAACGGCTCGGTGCGGAACAGCGTCTCGTCCTTCTGCGCCGACTGCACGTCGCGGATCATGGTCCAGGGCAGCGCGCCGCTGCCCGCGTTGCCGATCTTCTCGACGCGCTCGCGCCCGTCGGTGAGCTTGGCGTAGCGGTCCTGCGCGCCCGGGTAGTAGGCCTTGCGCGGCGGCACCTCGGCGAGGCACTTCTTGACCAGCCCGAGGAACTTCTCGCGCTGCGTCCACTTCGCCGACGTGATGAGCATCTTGGCCGCGTTGCAGTTGAACGAGGCGTTGTTGGTGACCATGGTCGCGACGTTCTTGGCCTGGAACAAGAGCTCGTCCTCGGAGTACAGGCTGGGCACGATGGCCACCGGGCTGACGTTGCCGAGCTCCGACGAGATCGGCACCTTGAGGATCGGCTGGTTCGCCTTCTTGCGCCGCTCGCGCTCAGCGCCGGGCGGGCCCCACACGATGAGGTCGTGGGTCGCGTCGGAGCCGGTGATGTGCACGTCGCCGATCGCCGGGTGCTCGCACAGGTACTTGCCGACGTCGCCGCCGCCGTACACGAAGCGCAGGTAGCCGCGGTCGACGAGCGGCTTCAGCGCGCGCTCGAGGATGGGACCGACCCACTCGTTCACCGGGTTCATCTTCACCAGGCACACGTAGCCTTCGATGAACATCTTGGTGAACGCGTCCATGGGCGGGATGCTCGACACGTTGCCGGCGCCCAGCACGAGCGCGATGCCGCCCTGCGGGTCGCGCCGGTCGTAAAACGACGCCTGGCGGCGGCGCGCCTCGGTGCGATCGATGCCCTTCTGCAGCAGCACGTAGCCGGTGAAGCCCTGGAAGGTGACCTTGTCGAGGTTGCTCGACGGGAACAGCTCGACCTCGAGGCGCCCGTCGGAGCGCACGCGCGTGCTGCGGCCGAACGACGGCTTGCCGGCGCGCGCGATCTCACTCAGGCTCTCGGCGAGCAGGCGCATCATGCGCACCGTCGTCATCGGGCCGGCGAGCCACTCCTCGGCCGAGGTCTCCGCGCCGATCCCCTTGGCCTGACAGCCGGTCGCGACCCACTCGGGCGCGAGATCGACGAGGCGCGGGATGCACAGGCGCAGGAGCTGCGCCTTGGCGCTGGGCGTGAGGCGCGCGAACTCGCGCGCCTTGTCACCCAGCGTCGCGAGCGCCTCGTCGAGCTTGGCTCGTTCGGTGCTGGCGGCACTCTGCGCGCCTGCGCTCGTGCTGGTGGCGGTGCTGCTGGTCTTGCTGCTGCTGGAAGTGGCCGGAGCGGTCGACATGGCGGCGAGGATAGCGCGCCTGCGGCAGGACGTCAGCAAGAGCGGTCAGACCAATTGCAGAGGGGAGGGTGTGGGTGCACGCGCCGTGATCGCTGGTTGGCGCGAGAAGCCCACCCGGCGCGACGGCGGCGGGCCGGGCGCCTGAGATCCGCTGGACGCTCCAGGTGCGGCCGGCCGGCGTCGGCGAATGCTTGCTCACAGGGCTTGCCGCTGCCGGGCAGACAC
>JBKJOI010000773.1:0-12911 GCA_046595695.1 Haliangiales bacterium
CCGCCGCTGCCGTCGATGCGCACGTCGTGAAGGCGGGCGCGGGCCAGACCAGCGATCTCGATGGCCGGGCCAGCGGTTCCGAATGGCGTGGTGAAGCGAAAGCTCTCGACAGTTACCTCGGCCGACCCCTGGATGCTGAGCGTGGTCCCGGCCGTATTCAGCATGGTGTCCTCGCCATCGAGCACGTAGCCCGTGCCCGAGGCGATCGTGACGGCATCGGTGGCGAGTGATCCGCCCAGCACATGCACCACGCGCCGCGCACCGGCCTGCGCGAAGGCGTAGGCGAGCGTGGCACAGGGCGCTGCGCGGGTGCAGGCACCGGTGTCGTTGCCCATCTGCGTGACGAACGCGACATCGGCGTCGGCGACGCACGCGCCATCCGCCTCGACGCAGACGCCGCCCTCGCACTCCGAGTCGCCCGTGCACCCTCGGCACGCGCGCGACGTGTCGTCGCAGATCGGAGCGTCGGCCGCCGTGCAGTCGGTCGCGGTCTCGCACCCGACGCACACCCCTTCGGCAGTGCAGACCGAGAGGCCCGTGAGGGTGCAATCCGAGTTGGCGCCGCACGCCGCCACGCAATGATTGTCGATGCAGTACGGCGCACCTGCCACTGTGCACTCCGCTCCGACAGTGCATTCGTCGGGTACGGCTTGCACCTTTTCGCAGGCCGCCACGAGAGCCATGGTGACGAGAGCCAGAACGCGTGTGGTCGTCATCATCAGGTTCAGAACTTCGGCGACAGGAGATCATCCTGCCGCGGCGCCTTGGGCTTCGGGGGCTTCTTGCCGTCGGGAGCCGGTACGGGCGGTTTCTTCGCGGTTCCCGTCGGCTTCGAGTCCTTGCCCGAAAAGGGCAAGGGATCGGAGCCAAAGAGGCTCCCGCCGGGCGCCTTCGGCGCCTTGGGCCGCCGCGGCGGAGCTGGACGCGACGGTTCGACATCCGCGGGCGGCACGGCGGCCTCCTCACCAGGCAGGAGTGCGTCCAGCTTGACGGGAAACTTCATGCGCGCCGACTTGATGGTCACGTCCTGCTCGAAGGGTCGATATCCGTCGCGCTCGACGCGCACCTTCACCGGCCACCGCATGTCCACATCCTGCAGCACGAACGTCCGAGTGCCATCCACGCGCTGGCCGTTGACGAACAGCCGCGCGTCCTGCGGGTCGACCTCGATCTGCAGGGTGGCCATACCCTCCGCTGGCACGTCCACAGGAAGCTCCGGCGCTTCCGGCGCTTCCGGCGCGTCACCGGGAGCGACCGAGCCGGGTAGCGGGGGCGAGACACTCGGCGTCCTGGGCTTCTCGCGATCGCCCCCCGCCAGGGCCAGGACGGTGATCGCGACGGCGGCCACCACACCGACCGCGGCGGCAGCGAGAACGAGCGGCCGCTTGCTGCGTCGCGGCGCGGGTGGAGGCAGCCCGGCTGCTTGCGCAAAGTCCTGCGGCGATTGCGGCGATAGCGGTATCGACGACCGCGCCGGCGATACGGGAGCGCGGCGTGAGGTCGGCGTCGGGCTCGCGCTTGCGCTCGCGCCAGGAAAAACCAGCGGGGCGTGCGGCGCGGGTCCGCCAAGGGACGCGGGGATACCCAATGGCGACGGAGGACCACCCACGAGCGGTGCCGGACCAGGCCCACCGACGAACGGCGGCGGCGGGCCGCCCAAGAGTGGCGCGGGACCAGGCCCACCGACGAATGGCGGCGGCGGGCTGCCCAAGAGCGGTGCCGGCGGCTGGCCGAAAGGCGGGGGCGGCGTATTGATCGGGACCGGAGCGCCGCCGGGATGGACCAGCGGAGGCAATACCCCACGACCCGGCGGCGAGGGCTGTGATCCCTGCGCCGACGCGGACAATGGCAGCGCCGTCGTGGCGATGCCGTCATACCCAAATGGCTGAAGGATGGCGGTGGGCGCAGAGCGTGACTGAGCCGCGGGGCCCGGGACGGCCTGGCCGCCGTGTTCCTGCACCGGCGACGCACCGAACGCACCCGGCTGGACAGGTGCTGGCGGACCGCCGAGCATGGGTGGTGGCAGGCCCCGAGCACCGGGCGGCGCAACCACCGGCGGCGGAGCGACGAGCGGCGGCGGAGCCGCTGGCCCCGCACGCGGAGCGAGAACCGGAGGAGGGACCACGTTGGAGGCAGGCCGAGCCTGCGGAACTGCGACGCCGAACAGCGTCTTCTCGCCGATGGTTCCCGATACCGCGCTCGGCGGTCGCCCGGCAGCGGGTGGTGGAGCGGGCACTGGTGACGCTGCCGGAGGTGGGCCCGGCGCCGGAGTGAATGGCGTCGGCCGAAGCGCGCGGAACGGTGAGATGGCAGCCGAGTCCGCCGGCGACACGGGTTGCGGAACTGCATTGCTGGCCGGAGGAAGCTGCGCAATGAACCGCTTCAGGTCGAAGCTCGTCGCGGGTCTCAAGACCGGCAGCGCGAGGAGCGCGGCCAGCGCGTCGCCGGCATCCTGAAAGCGGTCCTGGGGCAGGCGCGCGAGGAACCGATGGAGCAGGACTTCGAGCCCGGCAGGAGCGTCGGGGGGCACGAAGCGCGAAAGCGGGGGCAGCTCGCAGCGGTCGAGTAGCATGAGCTGGTCGGCGGGATTGCTCGCCACGAACAGCTGCTGCCCGGTCAAGAGCTGCCACAGGACGAGGCCGGTCGCGAAGACATCCGTCGCCGGCGACGCCGCCGCACCGTGAGCCTGCTCCGGCGCGACATATCCAAGTGTCCCGCGGAAGCCGATGATGGTGCGCGCGCCCTCGGCCAGCATCTTGGCGAGGCCGAAGTCCGCGAGCTTGACGTGTCCTTCGTAGGCGCACAGCACGTTCGACGGTTTGAGATCTCGGTGGATGATGCCGAGCGGCCGAAGGTCCGGGCCTGGCTTCGTCAGGGCATGCTCGAGCCCCTTGAGGATCTCACCCGCCACGAACAGCGCCATGGGCAGAGGGAAGCCCCCCAGCGAGCGAAGGAGCAGACGAGAAAGATCTTCGCCGTGCACGAACTCCTGCTCGATCCACAACATGCTGCCCTCGCGGCCGAAGCCCGAGACGGAGACGATGTTGGGATGCGAGAGCATGCCGGACACGCTCGCCTCGCGGTGGAACTGCGCCACGAAGCGGTCGTCGTCGGCGAGGGACGAGAGCATCACCTTCAGGGCGACCTCGCGACTCCACCCGCCCTCGCCCGCCTTCATGGCGCGCCAGACCTCGCCCATGCCCCCGCGGCTGATGGGTGAGACGAGGCGGTACGCCCCGAAGGTCATGCCTGGCTGCAACATCGACTGCATGACGCGGCGCTCCGTCGGAGGGAACTACTCCTTGTCGAGCTTGCCCACCAGCGAGAGCGTGAACGCGGCTCCCATGTACTTGAAGTGCGGGCGCACCTTCAGGTTGCAGCGGTACCAGCCGGGCTGTCCCTCGACGTCCTCGACGCCGATCTGGGCCTGGCGCAGCGGACGACGCGACCTCACGCCCGGTGCCGGATCATCCATGTCGGCCACGTACTGGCCGATCCACTGATTGAGCTCTCGCTCGAGATCCGCGCGCTCCTTCCAGCTACCGATCTGCTCGCGCTGCAAGACCTTCAGATAGTGCGCCAGCCGCGTCATGATGAACATGTAGGGAAGCTGGGTGCCGAGGCGGTAGTTGGTCTCCGCCTGCTTGCCCTCGGGGCTGTTGCCGTAGGTCTTGGGCTTCTGCGGCGAGTTCGCCGAGAAGAAGGCCGCGTCGTCGGCATCCTTGCGGAAGACGAGCCCGATGAAGCCTTCCTCCGAGAGCTCGAACTCACGACGGTCCGTGATCATGATCTCGGTAGGGATCTTGGTCTGGACCGCACCCATGGCTTCGTACTGGTGGAGGGGCAAGCCTTGCACCGCACCGCCCGCCTGCGGGCCGATGATGTTCGGGCACCAGCGGTACTTGGCGAACGAGTCGGCCACGCGGGTGGCGAACGCAATCGACGCCGCGCCCCACAGGTACGAGTCGTGGCTGTCGACCACGTCCTCGTTGAAGCTGAAGGCCTTCACCGGGATGGTCTTGTCGCCATACGGCAGGCGGAGCAAGAACCGCGGCATCGTGAGGCCGACGTAGCGCGCGTCCTCGCTCTCGCGGAAGGAGCGCCACCGCGCGTACTGCGGACCCTCGAAGAGTGACTTGAGATCCTTGAGCGCCGGCAGCGGGAGGAAGCTCTGCTCGCCGAAGAACTCGGGACCGGCGTTGCTGATGAAGGGCGCATGGGCCATGGCGGCCACGGACGCGCACTTCTGCAGCAGGGCCAGGTCTTGCGGCCCGGGACCGAAGTCGAAGTTGGTGCAGATGAGGCCGTAGGGCTTGCCGCCGAAGACGCCATACTCATTCGAGTAGGCAATGCGGTACAGGCCCGACTTCACGACTTCGGGGGCGTCCTCGAAGTCGGTGATGAGATCGTCTTTCGAGGCATTAAGGACCTCGACCTTGATGTTCTCGCGGAAGTCGACGCGGTCGATCAAGAACCTGAGACCGCGCCACGCCGACTCCAGCTTCTGGAACGCCGGCGCGTGCATGATCTCGTTGACCTGCGACGACAGGCGACGATCGATCTCGGAGATCATCTGGTCGAGAATCGAGCGATCGACCTTCTCTTGCTGACGCGACGGCGTGAGCAACTCGGCGATGAAGGCCTGGACGCCGCGACGAGCGACGTCGTAGCCGTCGTCGGACGGCTTGATGTTGGTCTCGGCGAGGATCTCGTCGAGGAGCCCGGTGGTGGTCGTCGTCGTCTCGGCGGCCGCGCCGCTCTTCTGTTCGGTCGTCATGGCGTCTCTACTCGCCCTTCTTGTCGCCGAGGCCGAGCTCGCCCATGAGCTTCTGCCGGGTCGCGTCGTCACCCAGCAGACTCTGGATCTTCTTGCGGAAGGCCGGCACGTTCCCGAGCGGGCTCTTGAGCGCCGTGAGCGCCGCGCGCAGCTCGAGCAACGCACGCAGCTCGGGCACCTGGTTGACGACGCCTTCGGGCGCGAAGTCGGAGAGACTCTTGAAGCTCAGCGAGACCGCGAGCTGCGAGCCCTGCTCACCGGAGAGCTTGTCGGGCACCGAGACGTTGACGCCAAGGTTGTGCGACGCCATGACCTCGTTGAAGTTGTCCTTGTCGACGTTGATCGGCTTGCGCTCCTCGAGCTGCCGATCGTCGGGCTTGCCGGTGTAGTCCCCGATCATGAGGAACTTGAGCGGCAGCTCGACTTCCGCCTGGGCATTGCCGGTCGCAGGCTTGTAAATGATGTTTACGCGCTCCTTCGGTGCGACCGAACCTTCTTTGCTCACAGGCGTTCTCCTTTTTTACAAGGGGTCCGGGGCCCACCACCCACCAGACGTTTTTGTCAGGCCCCGCCTTTGAGCGCCAGGACTGGGTCCAGGCGACAAAGGTGATCGTATAGCACAGCAACTTCCTGGCCAGTCGCACTTCCCGCCTTGACGAGCGCTCGGACGCATTGAAGGTGACCTGCCACACAGGTTGCCGCCAGTGACGGATCCCACGCGTCGAGATTGTACGAACGCAGCTCTTCGTCGAGCGCGACGAACCAGGGACGCGCGGCGGCGGGCTGGCCCGCGTCGAGCAAGGTGCGCGCCAGCAAGAGGCGCAAGCGGAAGCGGACCCGGCCGGTGGGCAGCGCCAGCGTACGCGCGTGCAGCCGCGCCACCGCTTCGTGCAGCTTGCCCTCGCCGACGAGTCGCCGGACTTCGGCCTGCGCGTCGCCTTCCTCGTTGCTACTTCCGCTCGCAGCATGACCGGTATCGCTGCCGGTTGTCGGCGCCACCGCCAGCACGGCGGCGTCGAGCCAGCCGCGCGTCAGCGGATCCGCCACCGGCGAGCCATCACTGAAGCTGAGCTCGAGAAGCCCGGGGAACCGGCGCAGGAACGAGCCGAGCTCCCCGACCAGCGCGGTCCGCGCAGCGGCATGGCTGGGCCCGAGGCTGGCCAGCGCGTGCGCGCTGAGCCGATGCAGGTCGAGCCAGAGGCGATGCTGGACGAGCGCCGACTCCGACTCTTCGACGAGCTCGACCCACTTGGCATTGGCGAACAGACGGTCCAGCTGGTTGCGCAGCGCCGCCAGGGGAGCCGGCACCGGGCTCTTGCCGCCGGTCGCGCGGGGGAGGTCGGTCAGGTGCAGCCACAGCCCGGTACGGAGCGCGCGGAAGGGCGCGGGATGGCTGCCGTCGGCGCGGCGCAGCTGCGCCGACGCACTGGCCAGCGCGGTACCGAACTCGCGCAGCGCCGCCGTCGGGTCCGCTCCGCTTCCGGGCACCACGGGCACAGCCATGGTGGTCGGGACAGCCGAGGCGGCCGGAGCCGGCGTGGCGCCTGCCGCTTCCACCGCCGGAGGCATGTCTGACGCAGGCGTGGAATCCGACGGCACCGGGACAGCGGGCGCAGGTCGGGGCGGAGGGGCCGGCGCGACCGGCGCATCGGCCGGCACGGACAGCACGAGTCGCTCGACGGCGTCGAGCAGCGGCCGCATGGCCGGGGCATCGGCGCCGAACTTGTCTCCGACCGTGCCCGACAGCCGGCGGGCCGCGGCCTGCAGCGTGGTGAGCGCGGCACGGTCGGCGGCGGTGACCGGGCGGCCTTCGAGGGTCTGAGCCGTGCGCTCGACCAGCCAGGCCAGCGCGTTGGTGCGCGCGCGCATGCGCTTCACCTCGGGAAACAGACCGTCCCAGTAGCGATCCGCCAGCTCGGCGATGGTCACCAGCCCGACGGCCAGGCCGTCGAGCCCCTCGAGCACCAGGAGCCCGTGCGCGAGGTGGGCCGCGATGAGCAGATCCTTGCCGGCGGTACGCAGGACGTCGCCGCCGTCTTCGACGACCCTCTTCCAGTCGGGTGCGCCGCCGCTCAGCGCGTCGAGCTTGCTGACCTCGGCCAGGCAGCGTTCGTAGCGCGGATCGAAGCGGGGCGACTGCCCCGCAGAGACGCCGGGCCCGATCGGCGCCACGTACGCCTGCACGCGCTGCAGCAGCGGCTCGGGCAGGCTCATGGTCTGGACAGCGAGGTGATGAGAGCCTCGAGGCTGAGCTCCGGCTGCTCGAGCGCGGAGCGGTGCACCGCGGCGAGCGCGCGGCCCGCCTCCTCGATCGCCGCCGCGCGCTCGGTCCTGAGCGGCCACAGCCGGGCGCTGTCGTTGTCCGGGCGCGCGAGGTAGAGCAGCAGCGAGGGCGACGCCGGCCCGAGGGACACGAGCAACCGCGGAGTCGGCGCATCGGCCCAGAGCAACGACGGTGGGCTGTCAGTCCAGGCGAGCACGCGACGAGCGAGCTCCAGCCAGGCGAAGCGGTCGATTGGTGAGCGCACGGGACAGTCGAGGGTCACCCCGGATCGCTGCGCCTCGTGGCGGCGCAGCGGCTCGCACGCCAGCAAGAAGGTACGGAAGGCGTAGAGGTGCTGACCGGCCGGTCCCGGGAACAAGCGGGCCACCAGCTCACCGGTACGCGCATGGCTGAGCACCGCCCGCTGCGTCCCTTCGGCCGCCAGGGTCTCCTCGGCCGTCGGTACCCCGAGCGCGCCGACCCGTCGGACGAGCTCACCCGGGTCCAGCTCCTTCGACTGCGAGAGCAACTCGCCCGCCGCCGCGAAGAAACGCGCGCACGCGGTGGGCACCAGCGGAAAGGACGGCGCCAGCGTCGCCCCATCGATGACGCCGAACACCGCGAGCGGGAAGACCCGGCCCACCGCATCCACGCTCGCGACGAGCGCGCCGACGAGCACCTCGGGCACGCCCGTGGCACGGTAGACGAAGTACACCGGCTCGCTGGGCAGGCTGGCGCCCGCGCGCCGGAGCCCGTCCAGGCTCTCCTCCAGCCAGTGGTCGAAGGCAAGCACCACAGGGCTGGTCCCGCCGGCGCGCAGGAAGTCGCCCTGGGCGGGGATCTTCCCGAAGACGCCGACGTGCTTGAAGGAAAGAGTGCTCATCCCCTCGCCTAGCGGACCGCGCAGCCACCGCCACGCGCGATGGAGTGGGGTGGGTTGACGTCGCCACGCCGGAACGGAGCGAGGAGCTTCTGGCCGCCGCGACGAGACAAGCCGAAGAAGGGTGACTCGTTGCGCATCGGCCGGATGTCGAAGACCACCTGCATGTTGGGCCGCGAGCTGAGCGCCCACGTGACCTTGAAGTTGCGCGAGCTCAGGCCGGCCTCGACCTTGCCCTGCTCGATGAGGCGAAACAGCCCCCACTCACCGTCCTGGCGCAGGGTCTCGGAGAGGTTCTGCGCACCCTTGACGCGAATCGCCGCGCCCTTGACCTTGCCGTCGCCCGGCCAGCGCATCTTCTGCCAGCGATCCGGTTCGTTCTGGGTCTTGAACGTCTGACCGTCGACCTCGAACACGATCTGCGACAAGCCCGGCGACGGATAGATGCGAACCTCGAACTCGACGAGCGGCTCCTTCGAGCGCGCAGGGAACAACACGGAGGTGATCTCGTACGAGCGGGTCAGGAAGCCGAGCAGGCTCGAGGAGAAGCCGCTGGCACCGCCGAGCCGGCGCGAGAACTCGAACGCTTCACCGACGCGCTGGATGTCCTGGGACAGCGAGCCCTCGAAGAAGGTCCAGACGATGCCCTCGGGATTGTAGAAGTCGGCGAGGTCCGCCAGCGCCGCGTCGTGACCGTTCGGGTTGAACGGATAGCGTCCCTTGAGAGCGCGATCGAACGGGACCACCACCTCGTTGCACCACGGGAGCCCCTTGCCCGAAGCCATCGCCGACACGGTGCTCACCGAGGCGCCCTCGATGGGCGGCCAGAGGAGTGCCTCGAAACGCGGCCGCCAGCCGATGTCCTGCTGCTCGATGAGCCCCTTCACACGCGTGCGCGCCTCCTGCAGGCGTGCCGCCAGCGCAGCTCCGTCGGCGGGGTTCTCGAGGTAGGTCCGCAACGCATCGCGCACGAACTCCAGCTGCTCCTGGTACACGTCCAGCAGCACCTGCGGAGGTGGCGCGGCCGCTTCGCCGGCCGA
The DNA here is from genome assembly GCA_046595695.1 of Haliangiales bacterium. Classification (GTDB taxonomy): domain Bacteria; phylum Myxococcota_A; class Polyangia; order Haliangiales; family SHYZ01; genus JBKJOI01. The sequence goes on from JBKJOI010000773.1 coordinate 8,961, forward strand.
AGGCGGCGGCGGCGGCGGTGGCACGCCGAACGACGTGAAGGAAAGGAACGCGGCCTCGACGTCCTCGGGGCCCAGCTCGTCGTCCTTACGCTCCGCGAGCATGTCCTTCGCGGAGCCGAGCGCCGCAGCGCCCTTCTTGCCGAGCTTCTTGCCGGCCGCACCCATGGCCTTGTCGGCGCCCTTGTCGAGGAGGCCCCCCTGCCCCTCCTCCTCGAGGTGGGTGTTGAACGCGATCTCACGGATGAGCCGACCGTAGGGCGGCGGCACGCCGCGCGAGAGGTCCTGGAGGATGGCCAGCGCCTCGATCGGGCTGGACGCCTGCTTCACGCGCAGCGACGCCAGGAACGCTTGCCACTCCTGGATATACAGCTCGAAGTAGCGCGCCCGCAGCACCTTGGTCTGCTGCTCGGCGGTGCCGGCGCGCGTTGCCTGGGGGCCGAGCACCCATGGCGCGGCCAGGCCCCCGGCCTCCTTGAGACGGCCTCGCAGCACCTGCTCCCAGGCGCGCCGCGTGAACGCGCCGCGCACGACCGCCTTCGACTGCACCGGCGCCGAGGCGCTGCCGAGGATACGCGCCAGGGTGAGATCGTAGCCCTGCGCGCTCATCTCGGCGATGAGCGGGTCGAGCACGACCTTGTCGAGCGGTACCGACACCAGGGCCACGCGAACGTGCTGGACGAGCTCCCGATCTCGCGGCAGCGCCATCTCGGCATTGCCGGCGGCGAGCGTGGCGTAGAGGCGCGCGTGCGCCTTCATGGCCTCGAGCCGCTCGGGCGTCGGCTCTTCCGCCAGCTCGACCGCCCAGGCGCTCACGATCTGCTCGACCACCCAGTCGAGCAGCTTGCCTTCGAGCGCGGGCTCGCCCGGCTCCCGCGGGCTGCTCAAGAGTAGATACAGCTTGAGGCGGGAGTAGTGACCCGGGTCGTAGGCACCCTCGGGATCCTTGGCGTAGGCCTCGAGATCGACCAGGGTCTTGCGCACGATGGGCGCGAGCACATCCTTGCGCAGGACGTCCGCGTACAGCGTGCTCACCGAGGCAAGCAGGTCGTCGCCGCGGTACAGCCCGAAACGGTAGGCGGCCGGAGCTCCGTCCTCGTCCCAACGACGCAGCTCGGCGACGCGCTGGCGCAGCGGCTCGAGCTTGTCGAGCGCGAGCGGCCCGGCGCCCTCCTGCGAGCGCCGCGCGGCGACGTCGCCGACGATGTCCGCGGTCGACGAGATGAGCGCGCTGTTGTTGCGGTACGCCGCGACCGGCAGCGACGAGAGCATGAGTGCCAGGCCGAAGATCGCCGCCCCGACCGCGTACAGGCGATAGCGCTGGCGGTTGGCCGCGAAGCGCGTGCGCACCGCCATGTTCTTGTCCGGGAAGACCACCTGGGCGAAGACATCGCGCAGGAAGTAGCTCTTCGCCTCGGTGACCGGCTCGGCCGCTGGCAACTGCGGAGCGACGCCGAAGGCCTCGGCCATCGCCGACATGACGCGATCGATGGGTCGCCCTTCCTGCGTGCCGCTGGTGAAGTAGACGCCTCGAACGATCGGCGTCTCCTTGTACACGTTGCCGGCGAACAGCGTGGTCACCAGCTGCCCGAGCTGCGTACCGAGCAGCGAGAACTGGTGCGGGAAGCCATAGATCTTCTCGCGCGCCTCGATGCGACGCTCCTGGCCGACCAGGCGCATGGCGCGCTTGTGCACGTTGTCGAGCAGCTCGGCGAAGCGCGACGTGAAGAGATCGGTCAGCGGCAGCGCTGGCTGCACACCCACCGGCATCGTGAAGCCCCAGATCTGCCCGCGATCGGCCTTCTTGAGGTCACCGAAGGTGTCGACGAAACCCTCGATGAGATCGCACTTGGTGAGCAGCAGGTACACGGGCGGGACGATCTGCAGGCGCTCGATCACCTCGTCGATGCGCTCGCGCAGCCGCTGCGCCAGGCGCCCGACCTCCTCGTCGCTCGCGCCGGCGACCTCGGTGATGCTCACCGCGACGAGAATGCCATTCACCGGCTTGCGTGGCCGGTTGGTGCGCAGCAGATCGAGGAACGCCAGCCACTCCTCGCGGTCCTCGTCGTCGCTGGTGTAGCGCCCCGCGGTATCGAGGATGATGGCCTCGTTGGTGAGCCACCAGTCGCAGTTGCGCGTCCCGCCGATGCCGCGCACCGCGCCGCCGGTCGGCGACAGGTAGGGAAAGTTCAGGCCCGAGTTGCGCAGCGCGGTGCTCTTGCCCGCGCCAGGCGGGCCGATGATCACGTACCAGGGCAGCGCGTAGAGCGCCGAGACCCCGCTCCGACCCAGGCGCGACGCCTTGAGCGCGCCTACCGCCTTGAGGAACTCGGACTTGAGCGCGACCACCTCGCCCTGCTGCTCGGGCCTGGCCGCACGGGCGTGGACGTCGCCTTGCGCCGAGATGGCGAGCTCGAGCTTGCGGGCCGCGCGCTTGGCGCGGAAGCGGCGCACCAGGTAGATCGCCACGGCGACGAGCACCTGCAGCGCGGAGACCGCGATGCCGACCCATCTGGGCAGATGGAAGATCGTGACCGCGGTCCAGGCGAAGCCGATGAGGAGTGCCGCGAGGACGTACTTGAGCAGCGCCATCAGCGCACCTTCTGATTCGCCAGCTTCTGGATGCGCTCGACGACGTCGCTGGTCTTGGAGCCCAGCGAGAGATGCAGCGCAAAATTGATGCCCAGGGCCGCGACGATGGCCGCGATCGACAGCCAGACGATGGGCAGGTTGCGCCGCACCAGACTACCCTCCTGCGCCGGCCGGCCGCCGTGCGGGGCGAGCGTCTCCTCTTCGAGGAGCTTGTAGCGGGCAAGGTCGAGCCGCAGCGTCTCGATGAGCTGGGACAGCTCGATCTCGCCGCCACGGACGCGGTAACGACCCTGGAAGCCGAACGAGAGGCAGACGTAGTAGATGCGCAGGATGGGGTAGCGGCGCGGATCCGCGCGCAGCGTCTCGAGCCGGCGGTAGAAGTTCTCGCCCGCGAGGTTCTCGTTGAAGTAGCGGAACTGCAGCAGGTTGTACATCCAGTACTGCTGCGCCGCGCCGGCGGCCGACAGCGCGATCTCGTCGGCGAGCGCGACGATGGCGTAGACGAGATCGCCGAGATCCTCGGGCGCGACGCTCTGCGCGCGTCCGCGCTGGATCATGGAGTCGATGAACGAGCAGAGCCGCTGATGCGTGAGCGGCGGGTCGATTGCCGCGCCCGCGACGGCCATGCGGCGCAGCTGGATCACGGCGCCGAGGCAATCCCGCGTGAGCTCGTCGATGACGTCCATGGAGCCCCCTGCCATTCCTACGGGCGCGGCCGTGCAGGCGCGGCTTGCGGAACCGCGAATACCTGGATCTGCGTCTCCGCCGGCAAGAACGGCGGCGGCAGGTATACAGCCAGGTTGCGCTCGGCGACGATGTTGCGGAAGAAGCGATCGGTCGTGCCGAGGGTGAAGTAGACGAGCCCGGCCCGGACCGGAATCTCCGCGGGCGGACGGTGCGTGAGCGTCACGGGCACGCCCGGCGAGGTCGCCTGCACGAGCTGCTGGATCTCGTTCCACGACGCGATCTTGGCCAGCTTGGGCAGCGACTCGGCCACCTGGGCCTCGCTCAGCTTGCTCGAACGGACCGCGAGCAGGAACTGGGTCGCGCGCAGGAAGCGTTCGTCGTCGAACTGGCCGAGGTGCAGGCCGTCCTCGCGCGCCGTGAGGGTCACGCTGACGTGGTCCTCGCGCACGGTCGCGTTGAGCAGCGCGAGCACGCGCGCGAACAGGGGCTCGAAGGTGCTGCGAAGATCGGTATAGGCAAAAGCGGGCAGCCCGGTCGGATCGGAGTCCGCGGAGAAAGACATCAGCGCGCCGACAAACTGGCACAGCGCCAGGTACGCCGCTCTCGGCGGCAGATCGGCCGATTGCGCCAGATGCGCCAGCACCGGGATGTTCGTGTTCAGCGCGTTCAGCAAGA
>JBKJOI010000067.1:0-3427 GCA_046595695.1 Haliangiales bacterium
GCCGACCACCGACACCTTCTTGGAGCGATACTCCTTGGGCAGCACCGACACCTGCGGGTTGCGCAGGAAGCCATCGGCAAGCCGCTCCTGGATGACGCCCTCGACGTCCGAGGGCAGCTTGCCGTCGACGACGACGCGACCGATCAGCGGGAACGCGATGGTTCCGTCGTTGCCAACCTGGTAGGTGCCGGTGAGATCGGCTTCGCCGAAGACCCGAACGTCGAACAGGTCGCCCGGTCCGAACGCAGCGTCCATGGCCACGGGCGGCTCCGAGATCGGATACGGAGCCACTGCGCTATCGCGACAGCCCGAAAGCGCCGCGAGAGCGATGGCGACTGTTACGCTAAACGACACGAGGGTCGAGCGGATGCGTTGCTTCTGCTGCATGAACGGTGCTTCTTCTAGAACTTCGCCGTCGCCTTCACCATGAACTCCTGCCACACGAAGCCGACGGAGTCGAACATCCCGGTGCCTGCAGCCCTGGTGAGGGTATCGGTGGTGTCGCTGATAAGGTAGTAGCTCGCCCCGACGACGAGCCACTCGTTGGCCTGGAAGTCGAGGTCGGTACCGAGTGAGAAGATGAGGTCATCGCGGCTAGTCTGTCCGCAGACAGCCGGGTCGCCTTCGCAGAACTCTATAGCCCCCATTTCCAGCAGGCCGTCGTAGGTGCGGAAGATGACGCTGGCCTTGGCGCCCAGCTGCACGCGACCGCCGAACTGCGCCGCGAAACGTGCGAACAACGAGTCGTCGGAGCGGTAGTTGCCAATCAGCGAATCGGTGAAATCACGCGAGTAGCCTGCGGCTAGCCGGAACGTCGGAGCCAGCGCATAGCGGAGCTCTGCGAGCGCCAAGAAGCTGTTGTAGCTGGCGCCCTCGCTGTAGAACGCGTTGCCATAGCCGATGCGCAACACGGTGCCGAATTTGGGCGTGATGAGCGTCGAGGTTCCGACCGTGATGCGCAGCGGCGTCGAGTCGCCATGCTTCACGAAGCTGTCCGTCAGGACCACCCCGAAGCTGACCTCAGCGTTCAACTGCGTCTTGGGGAGCCATTGCCACCGCGTGCCGATCGCGCCGATGAAGCTATTTCGGTCGGCGAAGCTGAGCGCCGCGTTCTCGAAACGATCCAGAGTCCACGTCAGGTTGCCATAGATGGAGAGCGCTCCGCCGCCCGGCTTCACGATGATGCCGGCCAGGAGCTCGTTCTTGTCGCGCGGGATGTCCTCGGGCGTCTCCACGGGCGGCGGATTCACCGCGCGGGTGAAACCATCGCGCAGCTCGAACGTCACCGAGCCTTGCGGATTCACCTGCATGCCGACAAGGGCGTGGATGCCCAGGTTGCTCTGCCCGGAGGCGGAGTCGTTGTCGACGATGTACTGGTTCCAGGTCAGGGCGACGTCGCCGTTCAGCGCGACCTTGGGCGCCACCTGACCGGCTTCGTTCGTGCCTTGCTCCTGCGTCGTGAGCACGGCGCCCACGCCGATGCGCATGAGCGGTGAACCGACAGGGCCCTCCGAGTCGTCCTCGTAGAAGACGTTCGACTGGTAGCCGCCCTGCAGCTCGAGGCGCGGATGGAAGATGATCTCTTCCGTGATCCTGAAGCCTGCCCCGGCCCTGTAGTCCTTCTCGACGCTGGGAGTGTCCAGCCCGTCGGCGCTCTCCTGTCCGAACGCCGCACTCGCGCCCAAGGATAGCAGCGCCATGGAACCTACCGCGACTCCGACGCGTCGGAGGATCTTCGTGAGGGTCATGTCAGTGCTCTCGTCGGGCTAGGTGTAGGGACTGGCGACAGGGAGAGGCTCGACTTCGGGAAAGCCTGGCTCTTCGCCTTTCGTGGGGTCATCGGGCTCGTTGCCACCTTCGACCGTGGTCTCCGTGGGGCCGAGGAAGCTGAGGTCTTCGCCGATGCACTGCTCGGCTTCCGAGCCAAGGACCACGACCTGCTCGTGCGTGATGGTCACGTTCGAGAAGAAGTCGTAGCGGCCGCTCTCGTCGTCGCGCGCGATGGCCTCGCCGAGGCTGGTGCGGTTCGACTCGCCGATGTTGAGCAGCTGCTTTATCTGCAGCAGCTTGTCGTTCACGCAGTTGAGCTTGATGACGTCCTTCTGCTTGCGCGCGATGGTCTGCAGCTCCACCACGCGGTTGAGGACGTCGCGCATCTTCTTGAGGTACCCGTCCGCCTGCGCCGTCATGTTGTTGGGCGAGATCTCGGCGCGCTTGGCCATGTTGGTCTGCACGTCGTCGTCAGGCGCTTCGCCTGTCGGCTGGCCTTCGCCAGGAGGAGGCGAAGGCGGCGCGGCGGGATCGCCGGCAGGATCGCCAGGAGGCGCGTCAGGAGCTTGCTGGGCAAGAACCAGCCCGCCGCCGATCGATAGCGCTCCCGTCACCAGCGCAGCACTCAACCACTTACCAACCTTCGAGCTGGTCATCCCGACATCCTCCCCCGGACCGAAACTTCAGAGGGCCGAAGTATATGAGTTACGTCTTGGGCCTGTCAATTAGTGACCAGTCCTGCACCAGCGTTCAAACGAAACGTTTTCGAGCGGTTAACGGGAGTGGACGACGTGGCGGGTGTGCGCTGGCGCTCGGTTCCTGTGGAGACTTCCAGACGCGATTCTAGCCGAGTTCGCGGCGGCTTCGAGCAAAGTCTTCCGTGCTGCGAGCTCAGCGCCGTGAGCTCAACGCGGCCATCTCAGCGCCCCGTCGGCTTGAATGTGAACGGGAACTCGTAGGTCGAGGGATGCGCGCTTGCGCCCGCTTCGAAGCGCCAGTGGCGAGCGTCCGCTTCGATGCAGCGGTCGAGGCCTGCGTCGAATCCGTCTGCCTGCACCGCGACCACCTGGCCGCGCACGCCGATCGTGATGGTCACGTCGACCCGTCCGCGCAGCATGGCATCGTGCTTGAGCACGTCCAGGTAGCACTTCTGCACGCGTCCGAAGTAGCTGCGACGGATCTTGTCGTAGACAAGGTCGGGACGATCGCTGCCGGGCTCGGGCGCCGGGCGTGGCATCTGTATGTCGCCCTGCAGGATGTCTTCGGGGCCGCGCGGTGGACGCGTGCCAGCGATCAGGTCGCTCGGCCCGACGACGCCGGGATCGCGGCCGGCGCCTATCGTGGGCGCCCCGGGCGCGGACGGCCCGCGTGGATCCGTGCCGGGTGTCGCGAGCGCCAAACCGTGGTCGCGCGCACGATCCACGCCCGCCTGCAGATCGCCGATGGGATTCGTCGCGCCCGTGAGGTCCTGGAAGCGGCCGGGATGCTTGCCGGTCGCGCCGATCACGTCGATCAGGCCGAGCGCCTGGTCCGGCGAGGCACCGGGATCGGCGGGGCGAGGTGAGCCGGGCGTTCCAGCCGGCGGGGCGGGCGTCGGTGTCGGGATCGGCAGTGGGACGATCGCACCCGGCGCCGCCTCAGCGGGAGCTGCGGCCGC
>JBKJOI010000319.1:0-12191 GCA_046595695.1 Haliangiales bacterium
CTGGGCGGCAAGCCCAGCAGGTGCGTGGTCAGCGCGTCGACGACCGTATCGAGGGTCTTGAACGGCACCGACTCGCGCTCGTAGCAGCGGCCGCGCAGGACGAGCACCTCGGGTGCCTCGGCGGCGAGCTCATCGAGGTAGCGGCGCAACAGCGTGCTCTTGCCCATGCCGGAGACGGCGCGCAACAGCATCGCCACGCCCGCGCCGGCGCGGACACGCGCGAGCCCGGCGGCCAGGGTCTCGAGCTCGCGTTCGCGGCCCACGAAGGGCACCGAATGCAGGCTGATAGCCAGCTCGTTCGAGGCTGCCGACGGCTCGCGGCAGAGGGCCTCGAGCACCTCCTCGCCGCTCGGCCGCCTGGCGGGGTCGGCTGCGAGCAGCGCCACGGCCAGCGCCGCGAGCTGGGGCGGCGCGTCAGGGTTGTAGCTCTCCGGGGGCACGAGCGGGCCGGCGCGCTCGCCGTGGCCACCCACGATGTCGACGGGGCGGCGGCCGGTGAGCGCCTCGTAGAGGATCACGCCGACCGAGTACCAGTCGCTCGCGCGCGACAGCGGCAGGTTGGCCGCCTGCTCGGGGGACATGTACGCGGGCGTGCCGACTGCGAACTTGCTCTCGTGCGTGTGCCCGACGTCGATGCCCTCCATGTCGGCGACGAGGCCGAAGTCGAGCACGACGACGCGGCCGCCGCTGTCGACGAGCACGTTGGACGGCTTGAGGTCACGGTGGAGCTTGCCCACCATGTGCAGCGCGTGGACCGTGTCGCAGAGCTGGTAGAGCGCATCGTCCAGCCGCGCGAGCTCGAGCCCCGCCTCGATCAGGCGACGGCGCCCGGTCCCGGGTGGCCGCGGCGCCGACGCCGACATGGTGGCGGTCTTCACGGTCGAGTCGACGAGCTCGGACGAGCTCGGGGTGTGGGGGTGGGTCGGCGACGAGGGCGACGGTGGGGTGGCGTCGAGCTCGGATTCGGGTCGAACCCAGCTGATGAACGAGACCCCGACGACCAGCTCCATGGTCAGGAACCATTCGTCGCCGATGGCGTGCAGCTCGTGCAGCGTGACCAGGTTGGGGTGGGCGATGTCGGCGAGCGCGCGGAACTCACGCTTGAAGCGGTAGATATCGCGGCCGGTGACCTGGCTCAGGACCTTGAGCGCGATCTCGGTCCCGCGCTCTCGATCGAACGCCAGGTAGACCACGCCTGCACCGCCGGCGCCGAGCTTGCCGCGAATCTCGTACCGCGAGCTCGCATCCGGCCTGTCCGGTGTCCGGACGTCACCCAGACCCATATTTCCCCGGGTCATAGCTTACCCCGGCAATCGCGCCGGGACACGCGATCTTCGGGGCCCTTGGCCCTGATCTGCCGTCCAGCGCGCGCACGCCGTCCGATCCGGGAGCATCGGAAAAGAACCCGGGACAGACGGAGAAGAAACTTCGCGCGCAACGCGCCGAAGGTCTGGCCTACATCTCCGACGCGCGGACACGCACCACGACGCGAACGATTCGGTCGCCCACATGCAGCCGGTCCACGATGTCCATGCCCGAGGTCACCTGGCCGACGATCGTGTACCGCTGCTCGAGGTGCGGGGATGCCGAATGCATCACGAACCACTGCGAGCCTCCGGTGTCCTTGCCGGCGTCGGCGATGCCGACCGTGCCGCGGACGTAGCGGCGGTTCGAAGCCTCCGCCGGCACCGTGAAGCCGGGGCCACCCCAGCCGCTGCCCGTGGGATCGCCGCCCTGGACCACGAAGTCGGGCACGACACGATGCCACAACGTCCCGTCATAGAAGCCTTTTTTGGCGAGCGTCGTGAGCGTCGCGACGTTCCACGGGGCCAGCGCAGGGTCGAGCTGCAGCAAGAAGTCGCCGCGCGTGGTCGTCACCGTGAGAGCCACGCTCCTGCCGATTAGCATCGTCGGGTCGGCGGGCGTCGCGGGCTCGAGCGCGCTGGGCGTGCCCGGGCCCGGGTCGGCCGCGGTGATCTTGGTGATGCATTCACGGGCGGCCGCGCGCACGACCACGCTCGGGCTCGTGTGCGCGATGTGCAGCGCGTTCAGCCAGTCGCGCGACGGAGCGGGCGCGGCACACAGCGCGCCGACCAGGCCCAGGTGGACCTCGGCGCCGAGGGCGTCGGAGACGCGGGCCGCGGCACGGCGCAGGATGGCGTCGACGGCGGGCGCTTCGGGGGACGCGAGCCGCGTGGCCAGCGCATCGGCCGCGCTGCCGATGACGAGCGGATCGCGATCGTCGAGGGCATCGAGCACGAGCTGCTCCGCGCGTGGGTCGGGCAAGTGAGTGACCGCCATCTCGGCGACGGCGCCGCGCACGCGCGCGTCCGCGGTGGGATCGCGCCACAGGTGCGCGAGGAAGGCGAGCGCGGCGGCGTTCGAGGCGAGGACTGCCTCCGCGGGGAGCGCGGGGTTCGCCAGCTTGCCGGCCAGCGCGACCGCGAGGCGCGCGCGCTCGTGTACGGGAAGGCCCGAATCGCTGGCGCCACCGCAGGCGAGGACGTCCTCGCGCGAGGCGAGCGTGGCGCGCGCGCGCGCAGCGGTGACCAGGCAGTCAGCGGTGCTGAGGGCGAGGCGGGCGGGCGCGGCCGCGCCGGGCGCGGCTGGGGTGGCAGGAGAGGCGGGCGCGGCAGGCGCGGCGGCGCGGGCGGCAGGCGAGCCAGGGATGGCGGGCGTGGCGTACTTCGCGACGCCTGCGCGCGCGATCGATGCGCGCGCGCCGCCGAACAGCTTCGCGACCTCCGGCTCCCCCGCGTACGGCGTGAGCTTCGTCAGCCCCTCGAGCAGCGGATGCGACAGCGGCCCACCCCAGCGCGACGACTCGCTTACCACCTCGGTCTCGGCCGCACGCAGCTCGCGCACGAGCCACGCGGCGAGCCGCGCGCGCTGCGCCACGGTGCCGTCTGGGGCATCGGCGCCGAGCGCGCGCACCGCCTGCACGCGCACGCGCCAATCGGCGTCGTCGAGCGCCGCGGTGACCACCGCCTCGTCGCTCGCATGATGCGCCGCGAGCCCGCGGATGGCGAGCGCGCGCGTCTCGGGGTTCGCGTCGGCGGCGAGCGCGACCAGCGCGGCGCGCACCGACGCGGACAGCGGCTCGGCGACGAGGCGCATGAGCGCGTACGCGGCGGCGTAGCGCACCTCGCCGGCGTCCGCGCTCGCGCTCGCGCCCGCGCGCGCCGTGCCGATGCCGGTGCCCGCGGCCGCCACAAGCGCCGCGATCGCCGCATCGGGAAGGGGAAGCTTGCGGTGGCCGAAGCCGCCGAGCGCGCGGGCGGCTGCCGAGCGCAGCGTCGCATCCGCGTCGGATGCGCCGATCGTCGCGGCCAGGGCGAGCGCGGCCTCCGCGTCGGCGCCGCAGCGGCCGAGTGCGGTGGCGGCCGCGACGTGCGCGGCGTCGTACGGCAGCGCCGCGAGCGCCGTGATCAGCGCCGGCACGGCGGCCGGCGTGCCGATGATGCCGAGCGCCTCGGCAGCAGCAGAACGCACGCCGAGGTCCGCGTCGGCGAGCCAGGTCGCGATCTTCGCCACGTTCGTCTCGTCGCCCTGGCGGCCGAGCGCCACGATGGCGCGCGCGCGCACGCCGGGGGTTCCCGTCGCGGCGAGCTCGAGCAAGCGCGGCGCGCCGGTGCGCGAACCTTCCAGGCGCACGATCTCGGCGATCTCGGGCGGCGCCGGGCGCGGCGCGGCGTGGGTGCGGCCGGCTCGCCCGCCGCACGCGAACGCCACGCACGCGAACGCGGCGACCCGTGCGAACGCGGCGACCCGCGCGAACGAGAACGAGAACCCGAACGAGAACCCGAACGAGAACGAGAGCCCGAACGAGAGCCGCGCCTGCCGTCGCTGGACGCCTCGCTTCCTCGCGCGGTCTCGTACGCTGACCTGCGACCGCAGCCGGGGCGTTCTCCCGAAAGTAAGATCCTGAACACCGTCCCCGAAAGTAAGATCTTGGCGGCCTGCGGGGCTTGATTTCGGAGCACTGGCTCCGAAAGTGGACTTCATCGGTCGTAGGCCGAGAAGCCGGTGATGTCCTCGCCGAGGATGAGGGTGTGGATGTCGTGGGTGCCCTCGTAGGTGTAGACCGACTCGATGTTGCACATGTGGCGGCCCGACTGGTACTCGTCGGTGATGCCGTTGGCGCCGAGGATCTCGCGGGCGACGCGGGAGATCTCGCGCGCCCACCAGGCGTTGTTGCGCTTGGCGAGGGAGACCTGCTGCGGGCGCATCTGGCCGGCCTCCTTGAGGCGGCCGAGCTGCAGGCAGATCAGCTGCGCCTTGGTGATCTCGGTGAGCATCATGGCCAGCTTCTCCTGCGTGAGCTGGTAGGCGGCAATCGGGCGGGAGAACTGCACGCGCGTCTTGGCATACTCGGTGGCCTCCTCGAAGCAGGCCATCATGCTGCCGACGCAGCCCCAGGTGATGCCGTAGCGCGCGTGGGTCAGCGTCGACAGCGGCCCCTTCATGCCCTCGACGCCGGGCAGGATCGCGTCCTCGGCGAGCTCGCAGTCCTCGAAGACCAGCTCGCTGGTCACCGAGGCACGCAGCGAGAACTTGCCGTGGATGTCGGTGGTGGTGAAGCCCTTGGCGCCGCGCGGCACCAGGAAGCCGCGCACCTTGCCGTCGAGCTTGGCCCACACGACCGCGATGTCGGCGATCGAGCCGTTGGTGATCCAGCGCTTCGAGCCGTTCAGCAGGAAACCGCCGCCCGCGACCCGCTTGGCGGTGGTCAGCATGCCGGTCGGGTTCGAGCCGAAGTCGGGCTCGGTGAGCCCGAAACAGCCGATCTTCTCGCCGCGCGCCATCGCGGGCAGCCAGGTCTGCTTCTGCTCCTCGGAGCCGTAGGTGTGGATCGGGTACATGGCCAGCGAGCCCTGCACCGAGCAGAAGCTGCGGATGCCCGAGTCGCAGCGCTCGAGCTCCTGGCACACGAGGCCGTAGGCGACGCTCGACATGCCCGCGCAGCCGTAGCCGGTCAGCGTGGTGCCGAGCAGCCCGAGCCGGCCGAACTCGGGGATGAGGTCCATCGGGAAGGTGCCATCGCGGAAATGCTTGGCGATGCGCGGCATGAGCTTCTCATCGACGAACGCGCGCACGGTGTCGCGCGCCAGCTTCTCCTCTTCACTGAAGAGCGCTTCGATGCCGTAGTAGTCCACGCCGCGGAATGCCATCGCAACTCCTTTTCATGCCGGAAGGTGGCCCGGCGGCCTCGCGCCGATATACTTTGGTTTACCGTGCGGCGACAAGTGGCGGTGGGCGCGATCGTGGCGGCCGCGGTGCTTCTGGCCGGGCTGGCGGAGCCGCGCTCGGCGCTCGCCAAGGGCACCAAGGCTGCCAGCAGCGCCAAACGTCCGAAAGCCCCGAAAGCCGCCCCCGCTCCGGCCCCCGAAGCCATCCCCGCCCCCGCTCCCGCCAAGGGCGCCGCGGCCCGCCTGGGCGCCGCTCACGAGGCCTTCCGCGACGGCCGCTACGACGCGGCCCTCAAGCTCGCCCTGCCGCTCGCCACCGATGGCCGCGTCCGCAACACCGACTACGCGCTCTACATCGCCGCCCAGTCGGCGTTCTTCACCGGCGACTTCAGCCGCGCGCTCGAGCTGTTCGGTCGCCTGGCCGGGCAGAAGGCCTCGCGCTTCGCCGCGCTCGCGCCCTGGCGCGCCGCCGACAGCCTGTGGGAGCTGGGCCGCGCCGAGGCCTCCCGCGCCGCCTACGCCAAGCTCCTGGGCAAGCCGGGCGGCGACGACGCGGTCGCCCGCTACCGCATCGGCGAGGCCCACGCCGCCGCCGGCAAGACCGGCGCCGCGCTCGCCGCCTGGCGCGAGCTCGCGCTCGCGATCCCCGCGCACCCGCTCGCCGACCGCGCCCTCGAGCGGGCCCGCGCGCTCGACGCCGCGCCGCTCACGCCGCGCGAGCGCATCACCCGCGCCGCCGCGCTCACCAGCGGCCGCGACTGGCCGCGCGCGCTCGAGGAGCTGAACCACGTCGGTGACAGCGAGCCCGCCGACGTCCTGCGCCTGCGCGACTTCTGGACCGGCAACACGCTTTTCAAGATGCGCCGGCAGTACGGCAAGGCGGGCGAGCTCTTGCTCTCGGTCTACGAGCAGATGGGCTCGCTCGCGCCCTACGCACTCTTCCACGGCGCGCGCGGCCTGTCGCGCGGCGACCGCGACAACGAGGCCATCAAGTGGTACCGCGAGGTCGTCCGCCGCTACCCGCAATCGGAGTGGGCCGCCGAGGCGCAGTTCCTGTCCGGCTGGCTCGAATACAATCGCGGCGAGTTCCGCGCCTGTATCCCGGGGCTGCGCGGGCTGCTCGACCGCTACGCCAATTCCAAGTTCGCCGACGACGCGCTCTGGTACCTCGGCTACGCGCACTACCTGCTCGGCGAGCACGACGAGGCGCTCGCGCTGCTCACCCGCCTGGCTCGCCAGGGCGGCGAGCTCACCGGCGGCAAGGGCCGCTACTGGAAGGCGCGCACCCTGGGCGCGCTCAAGCGCACCGACGAGGCCACCGCCGAGCTGCGCGAGCTGGTCGGCGTCTATCCGCTGTCCTGGTACGCCATGCTGGCGCGCACCCGCCTGCTCGAGCAGGGCATCGTCCTCGGCCCGTTCGGCGACGGCGCGAGCGCCGGCCGCGGCGACGCCCCCGCGTTTGCGACCGCGATCGACGCCAAGGTGGCCGCCGATCCGCTCATCCAGCGCGTCGACGAGCTGACCGCCGCCGGCATGGTCGTCGAGGCGGGTGTCGAGCTCGAGCGCGGCGAGCGGCCGTTCGTGGCGAAGTACGGCGCGGCGCGCGCGCTGCCCGTGGTCTTCGACCGCTACCGCCGGGCCGGCAACTTCAACCGCCCGTACGCGCTCGCCGAGGCCTACGGCGGGCGCGCGCTGCGCCTGTCGCCCGCCGGTGACGAGGGCAAGGGCGCGCGCGTCTGGTGGGAGCACGCCTACCCGCGCGCCTACCGCGAGTGGGTCGACAAGTACGCGCAGCTGGGCAAGAACCCGCCGCTCTACCTGTACGCGATCATGCGCAAGGAGAGCGGCTACGATCCGCACGTGGCCAGCTACGCCGACGCACTCGGCCTCATGCAGATGATCCCGCCGACGACGATCCGCGTGGCCGCGGCGCTCGGTATCCCGTACACCGACGATCTGCTCTTCGATCCCGAGATCAACGTGAAGGTCGGCTCCTGGTACATCGGCAGCCTGGCGCACAAGTTTCGCCTGCAGATCCCCATCGCGTCAGGGTCGTATAACGGCGGTCCCAGGCCGATGATGAAGTGGCTCGACAAGTACGGCGACCGGCCCATCGACGAGTTCGTCGAGCTGATCTCGTTCACGCAGACGCGCGAGTACATGAAGAAGGTGACGTCGATCTACGCGCGCTACCTGTTGCTCTACGCGGGCGAGGACTACCAGCAGCCGCTCGCGCTCGACCCGAAGTACCTGAAGAACGACATCAACTACTAGCGAACCCAGCGAACGTAGCGAACGGCCGTGAGGCCAAGAGGAACCAACGTCATGAGCACCTACCGCGGCACCGTGAAGAAGAACTCTCTCGAAGGCGGCTTCTGGGAGCTGCAGTCCGACAACGGCACCAACTACCAGCTCCAGGGCGGCGACGGCGGCCTGCGCCGCGACGGCCAGAAGGTGGAGGTCGAGGGCAAGATCGACAAGCAGGCGATCAGCATCGGCATGACCGGCCCGATGCTGGTGGTGAAGACCTGGAAGAAGGTTGACGGTGGGAAGTAGCGGGGATCGGAGCGTTACTTCGCGGCCTGCAGCTCGACTTCGTCGCCGGGCTTGAACGGCGAGCCGTCCACGAGACGCACGGTTACCTTCGCGCCGGCGACCCCTTCCACCACGCACGCGGCGCGCTTGTCCGGTGCGCCCTTCTGGGCCACCGCGCAGGTCGCGCCCGCGCCCGGGTAGATCGCGCTGTTCGCGCCGGTATCGAACGTGGCGAGCAGCTGCGGCCCGCCGCCGGTGACCCGCGCAACCACGTCGCCCGCCACCACCAGCGCGCCCAGCTTGGCCACGAGCTCGACCTTGCCGGCCGAGGGCGCCGAGACGATGACCTTGGCCATCTCGGTCTCGGCCTGCGTCAGCAGGTCCTTCTTCTCGACGACCTTCTTCTCGGCCTTCTCGACGGCGGCGGCGTTGTTGGCTGCCTTCGCCTTGTCGAGCTCGCCCTGGTAGAAGTCCAGGCGCCCCGCCGACTGGTTGAGCTGCTGCTGCCAGCGCTGGAAGCCCTGCAGCTTCACGATCGGCTCGCCGGCGATGACGTCCTTGGCCGGCGGCGCGAGCCACGCGACCCGGCCACCGGTGACCGCCTTGGCCTCGGCCACCGCGCCGGTGCGCTGCTCGAGCTTGGCGACCGGATTGACGACCGACACCGGCACCAGCGGTGTCTCACCGCCCGGCGGCAGCAGGCCCGAGGCACCCGGCGCGCCCGTCTTGTTCGAGGGCGCGGCCGGTGCCTTCTTGTAGCCCTCGTCGGCGTTGCCGCGCAGCGCGAACCAGTAGAGGGCGAAGCCGCCGCCCAGGACGACGAACAGGAGCAGCAACCAGCCGGCGCCCATGCCCTTCTTGGCGCCCGCGGTGGCGGCCGCCGGGCTCTGGGTCGCGTCGATCGGTCGCGTGGTCACCCCGGTGCTCGGACGCTCCGGCAGCGGCAGCGCGCCCGCGGCCACGAACGCCGGCTCGCTGCTCGACGGTGTCATGGACCCCTGCACCGTGTCGTTGACGTCGTCGGCGAGCGCGTTGAGCTGCGACGTGCTCGGCGGCGCCGGCAGCGGCATGGCCGGCTTGGTCTTGTCGATGTCGTCCTCGGCGGAGCCGGACGTGAGCAGATCCGCGGGGATCTCGGGGACCATCATGACGCGCGACGCGCGCACGGCGTCCTCGACTTCCTTCTTGTCGAGGCTGAGGTGCGCGCTCAGATCCACCGAGACGTCGTCGTCGTCGGGATCGGGGACCGCGCCCGGCAGGTTGGTCGGCTCGTCCTCGCCGTAGAGCGCGGCCGTGGTCGGCCGCTTGGGCTCGGGCGGCGCGTCGGCGGTGAGCTCGATGGGCCGCGTGGGCGTCTGGTCGGTGCGCTCGGGCTTGCGCGCCTCGAGCGGCTTCATGCCCTTCTTGCCCGCCTCGGTCTCCATGAGGCCGGCGAAGGACATGTCGTCGTCGGTGCCGGGCGGTGGCGGTGGCGACGCGGCGTCAGCGGGCGGCTTGGGCATCTCGGTGACGGTCGAGTGGTAGTCCTCGAGCTCGTCGCTGGCCAGCTCGACCGCGTTGCTCGATGCGCCGTTCGCCGCCGGCGGCGCGCCGCCCGGCGCGCCCAGCTCGATCGGCTCGATCTTGCGCAGCTGCGCGTCTTCGTCGGCGAGGTTCTTGCCGAGCGGCGCCGCACCGGGTGCGCCCAGCTCGAACGTCGAGGTCGGTCCGTCGCCCAGCAGGTTCGACTGTGGCTGTCCGCCGGGGGCACCCAGCTCGATGCCCTCTCCCGCGTCCAGGTAGCCGAGGTCGGCGAGCGTGGACATCACGGTCGCCATCTCGTCGGTGTTGGTTTCTATTCCCAGATCGGCAAGGGCCCAGTCGACCAGCGCAGGAAGATCGCGCTCGCCATTCATCCCGCAGGCAATCGAGTATTCGACGTCGTAGAAGCGGAAGGTCGACCCCGAGTTGGGATCGGTCACCTCCACGTACTGAACGCCTTCTTCCTCGAGCTGCTGGGCGACCAGATCGTTCCGAAACCGGGGCTTCGTTTGGGTCGCGCTCTCCAAGGTGGCCTCCACCCTACCCGCCGCGCTTGAGCTCGGTCAGCACGAGCTTGGCGACCGCCTTCAAGGTATCGAAGACACCCTCACCCGAGGACGCCACGCCCGGGAACTCGGGCACGTTGGTCGGGTTGAGCAACTCGCGAAGCTCCTCGATGGGCGACGCGTTCGGCAGGTCGCGCTTGTTGTACTGGACGACGTACGGGATCTTGTCGAGGTTATAGCCCTGCTCCACCAGGTTGGTGCGCAGGTTGTCTAGCGACTCGATGTTGGCTTCCATGCGCTCGATCTGGGAGTCCGCCACGAAGACGACGCCGTCGACGCCCTTCAGGATGAGCTTGCGGCTGGCGTCGTAGAACACCTGCCCGGGCACCGTGTAGAGGTGGAAGCGCGTCTTGAAGCCGCGGATCTCACCGAGGGAAAGCGGCAAGAAGTCGAAGAACAGCGTCCGCTCGGTCTCCGTCGCGAGGGAGATCATCTTGCCCTTCGCCTCGGGATTCGTCTTGTTGTAGATGTACTGCAAGTTCGTCGTCTTCCCGCACAAGCCGGGGCCGTAGTAGACGATCTTGCAGTTGATCTCGCGCGACGAGTAGTTGATGAAGCTCATCGATTGTCGATGCCTCGTTCTTGCTCGGCGGCGGCGTTAGTCGTTGAAGAGGTTGTCGATGTCGTCATCGGTGATCTCGGCGAACACCGACGGCGCATTGGCAGACGCCGCCTTCTTGGCGAGTTGATCGAGGATGCGCGTGAGCTCATCCGCCGCCTTGCGCACGCGCAGGCGAACCAGACCCAGGGACGAGCGCTCGTCGAACAACACCACAACGATGACGCGCTGGCCGACGATCGAAATATGGACGTTGGTCTTCTCGCCTTCGTGGAACTGACCGGCAAACTCCTTTTCCTGCAGGAGCTTGGCAATGCCACCGGTGGCCGCGACGTTGCCGGCCGTCAGCGACGAGAGCGACGTGACATCCATGTGTTCGGTATCGCCGGCCTGAGCGATCGGCTGGCCGTTCTTGTCGATCACCAGCACTGCGCGGGCGTTGCCCTCGCGCGCGAGGCGCTCGCAGATCGTTTGGATCTGCTGAGCCTCCTCGTCGTACATGACCATCTGCGGATTAGCCACCGGACGCTCCTTATGGGCCCCTACGTGCGCAGCACACACAGCGCGCTCGACTCCGCAACGTATCAGTCCTTATTAGGGATTTCAAGATCCTAGATCGTTTTGCTCGCCACTGCCTACAGACACCTTCCGCGGTCCTTCCAAGGGCCTTCTAGATTTCTCTCCTGCTGTCCATCGCGCGAGAAAGTGTGACCTGGTCGACATATTCGAGCTCGCCTCCGATGGGCACGCCCGACGCGATCCGCGTCACCTTGATGCCCAGCGGCTTGATCAGGCGCGCCAAGTACATTGCGGTCGCCTCGCCCTCGACGTTCGGGCTGGTGGCGAGGATGACCTCGGTGACCCGATCGTCCTCGGAGGCGGTGTGGTGCAGGCGCCGCAGCAGCTCGGCGATGCGCAGGTCCTCGGGGCCGATGCCGTCCAGGGGCGAGAGCACCCCGTGCAGCACGTGGTACACGCCGCGGTAGCTGCCGCCCCGCTCGATCGCGATGAGATCGGTGGGCTGCCCGACGACGCACAAGGTGTGACCATCGCGGCGGGAGTTGCCGCACAGCTCGCACGGGTCGGCCTCGGTCAGGTTGCAACAGACCGAGCACAGCCGGACCTTCTCGCGCACCTCGACGATGGCCTGCGCGAGCTCGCGCGCGTGCTGCTCGGGAGCGCGCAGGATGTGAAACGCCAGCCGCGTCGCTGACTTCTCGCCGATGCCCGGCAGCCGGGACAGGCGATGGATGAGCCGCGCGATGGGATCCGAGCCGGCCACGGACGCTTAGAACAGGTTCGGCATGCCGGGCAGCTGCATGCCGCCCGCGACCTTGGCCATCTCGCCGTTCGCCAGCTCCTTGGCCTTGGCGAGCGCCTGGTTCACCGCCGCGGTGACCAGGTCCTGCAGCATGCCGACGTCCTTGGGATCGACCACGTTCGGGTCGATCTTGATCGAGACGAGCTGCATCTGCCCGTTTGCGACCACCGTGACCATGCCGCCGCCCGAGGAGGCCTCGACGGTCTTGCCGGCCAGCTCTTCCTGGATCCGCTGCATCTCGCGCTGCATGTTCTGCGCGGCCTGCATGAGGCCGCCCAAGTCTGGCATCTTGAAGTCACCCATCGACCTTGATCTCCTTGATCGTCGCCCCGAACGTATCGATCGCGGCTTTCGTGAGCGGGTGCTGGCGCGCTTCGGACTCGCGGTGCTCGCGGTCGGCACGCCGGCGTTCGTTGTCGAGCTCGGCCACCGACGCGGACGGGCCGCTCGCCACCGACGGCGCTGCGTCGCCGCCCGCGGCCGACGCCGACGCCGACGCG
>JBKJOI010000394.1:0-4866 GCA_046595695.1 Haliangiales bacterium
GCGGCCGCACCGCTCGGCATTCCGGTGCGTCGCATCGAAGTGGCGTGCGGGGCAGGCGTCGCGGGCACGCACACGATCGTCGTCACGCTCGTCGCCGAGTAGCGGGCGCGGCGGCCACGCACCACGCGCCTACACCGTGATGGTCAGGCCCTCGCGTGCCGGCGTGAGCAGGCATGCGCCGGCGCCGCGGGCGTCGAGCTCGGCGCGGCAGCGGATGGCCATGTCGTCGACGACGTCGTCGCCGTAGTCCTGGTCGTAGTGGAACATGACCAGCTGCTTGACGCTGGCGCGCGCGGCGGCGTCGGCGGCGTCGACATACGAGGACAACCCGCGGCCGAGGCGCTGCGCGCGATCCTCGGGCGAGTAGGTGCAGTCGTGGATCATGAGATCCGCGCCGCGGTAGAAGTCGATGGTCGCCTCGGAGGGGCCCTCGGCCGGATAGCCCACGTCGGAGGCGTAGACCAGGGTGCGGCCGTTCTCCTCGAGGCGGTAGGCGAGCGCGGTGGTTGTACCGTGCGGGTTGGCCATGCCGCGGATCGTGACGCCCTCGACCTGGAACGGCTTGCCCTGCGGCACCGCCAGGATGTCGATGTGCGCGCCCAGGTTCTTGAGCGTGTAGATGGGCGAGAAGTGCGGGTTCATCTGCCCCTCGAGGATGCCCTCGAGCATGCTCGACGAGCGCGCCATGCCGTAGATCGAGAACTTGTTGCCGGGCACGAAGATGGGCACGAAGAACGCGAAGCCCTGGATGTGGTCCCAGTGCGCGTGCGACAGCAACACGGTCGCCTGACCGCGGCCCTTGCCGAAGTCGCTCGCCACCAGCGAGCGGCCCAGGCCGACCACGCCGGTGCCGAAGTCGATGATGATGAGATGACCGGTCGCCGTGCGTACGGTGACGCACGACGTGTTACCGCCGTAGCGGTTGGTCTCGGGACCGGGCGCCGGGATCGAGCCGCGGACGCCCCAGAAGGTCACGTCCATCGGCGTTGCCTGTCTCCGGGCCCGTGCAAGTTCCCGCTCATCGGGTCATTCCCCCAGCTTGACTTCGAGCTGCTCGGCCGCGGCAATGACCTCCAGGCCACTGCCGCGTACCGCCTCGCGCGTATCGGCCAGGATCTTGTCCTGGGCATCGTCGGTGCGCGTCGGATCGTGGTGGAAGAGCGCGAGCGTCTTCACCTTGGCTGCGTGCGCGATCTCGATCGCGTCGAGCGGCGTCGAGTGGCCCCAGTGTGGCTTGGCCCGGTACTCATCGGGCGTGAACTGCGTGTCGTAGATCAGGAACTCGGCGCCCTTGCACAGGTCGATCAGCTTGTCGCGCATGTCGCGCAGCTTCTGCGTGTGCTCCGCGGACAGCGGATCGCCGGGCTGCGGCGCCTGCGCGATGAACTCGTTCTCGAGCAGGATGTCGGTGAACGGCGCGGTGTCCGTCGCGTAGACCATCGACGTGCCGTCGCAGTCGAGCCGGTACGCCATCGCGATCCACGGATGGTTGAGGCGCGTGCAGGTGACCTTGACGTCGCCGATCGAGAACTGCGCGCCCTCGACGAGCTCGCGGAACGCGACGTCGGCCTTGACGGTGTTGAACGGCACCGGGAAGTACGGATCCTCGGTCTGCGACGCGAACACCGCGCGCAGGTGCGTGTCGTCGCGCTGGCGTGCGTATACGAACAGCTTGTTGCCGCCCTGGTACATGGGCGCGAAGAAAGGCATGCCCTGGATATGATCCCAGTGGGTGTGGCTGATGAGCAGGTGCGCGGCGCCCTTGCCCTCGCCAAAGCTGCCTTGCATCAGCTCCTTGCCCAGCTTTCGAATGCCAGTGCCGGCATCGATGATGATCTGGGTCCCGTCCTTGGGACGCACCTCGACGCACGACGTGTTGCCGCCGTAGCGGTTCGTCGATGGTCCCGGCACCGGGATCGAGCCCCGGACGCCCCAGAAGCGGATTCGCATCCCTTTTAACAGTCCCCCGCGGATGCCGCTCGTAGGTGCGAGCGGATCAGCCACCCGATTCAGCGCACGATATCATGCATTTGCGAGGATCGCCAGAAACCGCCCGACGACAGCTGCACGCTAGTCATGGGTCGCGACACCGATCACGGTGCGGGCCGTGCGCTCGACCCCGTAGAACAGCACGCCGTGGTCGGCGAACAGCACCGCCGAGGGCCCGCGATCATCGGGCGCGCTCGCTTCCAGGACCGCCGCGCCATTGAAGAATGGCATGAACGTGCGGCCGTCGAAGGAAGACGCGTGGCCGATGGCGTGCGTGCCGTTGCTCGACCGGCCCACATAGAAAAGCCCTATGCGCAGCGATCCCGCGACACTCACGCCGCCGACCGCATTCGGCTCGCCGACCCAGGACCGATCGAACGCGTCCGGATCCGTATCAGAAGTTACGATAATCGAATCGAAAGAGGGCACGAACGCTCCATCGAGCTCCGCCTCGGCGAGCCCGATCCCGAGGCCATCGGGCCGCCCGTAATAGAGGTAGGTGTGCTCGCCGACGAGCAGCGCCGCGGGATCGAGGCCGCCCGCGAGCACCATGCCGTCGCGCGTCCAGGTGCGCCCGCCGTCCGTGGAGCGGGCGCGCCCGATCGCGGGCGCGGCGTCGCCGCCACCCTGGTAATACATGACGCGCTCGTCGCCGCCGAGATCGACGACGCTCGGGGCCTCGACCGCGCCGAGCTCCCAGGCCTCGGCGGCCACGAACGCGGCCGCCGACCCCTCGTCAGGCAGCTCGGCGAGGGACGGCAGGTGCGCGAAGCCGATCTCGCTCGTGCTCGCGCCGGGCAGCCGGCGCGTGAACCAGAGGTCGAAGCCGCCGCTGCGCGCCGCGAGCGCCGACGGGTCGCTCAGATCCGCCGACACCTCGACGATCGCGAACGGCTCCTGCGCCGGCGTCTCGGGATCCGACTCGAGCTTGCCGTACGGCCCCGCGCCGCTCGTGGGCAGGTGCTCGCCGCCGCCGCTCTCGCCGCCGGAGAGGCCGCACGCGGGCAGGCACATCAGCAGCGCGGCCAGCGCGCCTCGCCTCAGAAATGCCATCGCGTGCCCACGCCGAGCTGGAGGACGAAGCCCTGCGAGACGTAGTCACCGACCGCGTCGTTCGCGCGCATCTTGCGGTGCTCGCGGTCTTCCAGGAACGTGCTCGCCACGAACACGTCGATGTCGAACGGCCGCGGCAGGACCTCGGTCACGCGCGCCACGGCGACGCCGAGCCCGAGCGAGAAGGTGTGCTTGTCGTTGTCGATGAAGTTGGTCTCGCCCTGCTGCTCGGGCGCCGGCGACGGTTCGTACGCGTAGCCGGCGCGCACCAGCCAGGTCGTGTGCGGCGTGCGCGCGGCCAGCACCTCGACGCCCAGGTGCGGCACCACCACGTCGTGGAAGAACGCGCCCGGCAAGGGCGGCGCGTCGGGGATGTTCACCATGTCCTGGAACTCCTGCAGGTCGAGCTCGAGATCGAGCTTCGCCGACGGATTCTCGAACGCCGACCAGCGGTGCCAGGTCACGTCGGCCGCGAGCAGCACGCGCCGCGTGAGCCGCGCCGAGAAGCCGAGCGACCACTGCTCGGGCTGGAAGAGATCGAGCGCGAGCGAGTGCAGCTTGAGGAAGCCGTCGGTGACCACGGGCGGCCCCTCGGGCGGGCCGACGTCGCCGGTGATGCTGAACTCCTGATCGAGCTCGAGCACGAAGCCACCCCGGTACGAGGCGCCGACGTCGAGCCAGGGCGTCGCGTGCCAGAGCACGCCCGCCTGCGCGTAGCGGACCGCGACGAGATCGATGTCGATGGCGAGCGCGAGGTCGGAGTCGTCGGCGATCGGGAAGCCGACGCGGCCGGTGAGGTCGAGCGACCCGCCGGTGCGCGACAGGTAGGCGATGCCGCCGCCGATGGCGAAGTCGCCGACCTGGAACGCCAGGTTCGAGCCGAGGAAGAAGCGCTGCGGCCGGTTGTCGTAGAGCGCCCAGCGCGGCACCTGCGCGGCGAGCGTGCGCGCGCGCGTGAGCCGCTCGTCGGGGATGAACACGCTCGCGCCCAGCGCCATCTCGACGCCGAGGATCTTGCCGGGCGCCGAGAGCGACAGCGCGAAGCCGCGGCTGGCGTCGACGTTCTGGTCGCCGCCGTTCACCGACAGGTACGGCGCGGCCACCTGGTAGCCGATGTCGATGCGGATGTCGTGCGCGAGCGCGAGCGCGGCCGGGTTGTAGTAGTTCGCGCCGCCGTCGTCGGTGGCCGCGGTCTGCGCGCCGCCCATGGCGGGGCCGCGCGCGCCGAAGCCGAAGGCGTCGAGCGGGTTCGCGTGGACGAGACGCGGCGTGGCCCAGAGCACCAGCGCGACGAGCAGGGCGCGTCCGCTCAAATGTCGACTCCCACGGTCAGCCCGCCGACGAAGATCGTCCCCGACGTGTCCACGTCCGGCACATCGCCGGGCCGATCGTGGTGCCGCGGCACCAGCGCGTGCACCTGGAACCAGGCGTCGAGATAAACCGGCAGCGCGCGCCCCGGGCCCGATAGCCCGGCGCCGAGCGTGAGCACGTGGCGGTGGTTGTCGAGCAAGGCTTGCTGCCCGGTCATCTCGGGCGCCGGGCTCCAGGCGAAGAAGTAGCCGCCGCGCAGCGCGAGCTCGAGGCCGCCGAGCCCGCGCGTCCAGCTAGCGCCGACGCGCGGCACGACCACGTCGTGGTAGCCGGGGCGCTCCTGCGCCGGCATGGTCGCGACCGGGTTCTCGGTCGGCAACGGGAACGCGCTCCAGTGCTCCCACGCAAGCTGCCCGGTGAGCAGCCACGAAGGTGACGGCCGCCACGCCGCCTCGGCGGCCACGGTGAGCGGATCGTACTGCGCGATGCCGGCGAAGCGCAGCTCGGGCAAGG
>JBKJOI010000453.1:0-3510 GCA_046595695.1 Haliangiales bacterium
ACCCGGGGCCGCCGACCGTACCGGTCATCTTCACTGTGGCGAGGTACGAGGCAGCCTCACAACACTATCGCCGAAGGCACCTGCGTGACGCCGGCGACCTGGCCGCGGCCATGTTCAGACCCTTTCAGTTGTCTGCTCCCGCGGACCTGTGCGATATGGGCGGGATGCCCGCTCGCAATACCCCTCTGTCACGGCTGATCCTGCCGGCTACCCTGCTGCTGTGCGGCGGTGGCGCCTGTACTCCCGAGGCTCCCGAGGTGCCGCTGGCCCTCGCGGCGGCGCCGGTCGTGAACGGCCAGATGAACACCGCCGACCCCGCCGTCGTGTTCATCTCGTGGAGCGGCTACAGCTGCACCGGCACGCTGGTTTCCAAGGACGTCGTGCTCACGGCTCGGCACTGCGTGCTGGACGTGCCGCAGGGCATGCACCGCGTGGGCTTCGGTCACGGCTGGGACGGCGGGTTCACGTTCGTCGCGACCAGCGGGTACGCGTTCATCCCCGGCGACAACAACGACCTCTCCGATGACCTCGCCGTGCTGTTCCTGGGGCAAGAGGCGCCGAGCGGGATCGCGCCCCTGCCGGTCAACGCCGCGGATCTCTCGACCCACATCGGCGACCCGATGCGGCTCGTGGGTTTCGGCATCACCAACTCCGACGAGACCGACTCCGGGGTGAAGCGGCAAGGGACCACGATCCTGACCAGCGTGTCCGATACGCTCATGTTCCACCGGCTCATGCCCAGCGCCACCTGCCAGGGTGACTCGGGCGGCCCGCAGCTCATGACCATCGACGGCACCGAGTTCGTCGCCGGCGTCACGTCGTACGGGTCGAGCGCCGGCTGCAACGTCGGCGAGCACGGCGCGGTCAGGCCCGACGCGTTCCTGCCCTGGCTGAGCCAGTACTTCGACACCCAGTTCGACAAGATCGCGCCCACGGTGAAGATCACGTCGCCCGGCGACGGCTCCAGCGTGGCGACGGGCTTCACGGTGACCGCCGACGTCAGCGACGACCGGCACGTCAACCGCGTCTCGCTGCGCATCGACGGCACGCTCGTGGACACCGACCTGTTCGCGCCCTACGAGCTCGCGCCGCCCGGCAACCTGGTCGCGGGTAGCCACACGCTCGAGGTCGTGGCCTTCGACGACTACGAGAACGCCACCGCGGTGAGCCTCATGGTGAACCTGGCGCCGGCGTGCGCGGCCGACCCGGACTGTGGCAACGGCCTCGAGTGCGTCGCCGGCGTCTGCGTCGCCGCGATCGGCACGGCCTGCGAGACGTCGACTGACTGTGGCAGCGGCCAGTGCTTCCATGGCGGCGTCGAGATGGGCTCGTTCTGCACCCAGAACTGCGCCGGCAGCGACGAGTGCCCGAGCGGCTTCACGTGCGCCGCGCCGGCGCTAACGCCGGTGACCAAGTGCCTCCCCGCGACCGACAGCGGCCCGTGTGCGATCGTCGCGCCCGGGCGCCGCACGTCGTGGACGACCTGGACGACGCTGCTGCTCGGCGTCGCGCTGCTCGCGGTCGCGCGGCCCAGGCGCCGCGCCTGATCCTGCCGACCCGGGCTACCGGGGCAGCCTGACGACGACGTTGTCGGCGCGCGAGAGGCGCGGCTCGGCCAGCGCCGTGGCGCCCTCGCGGGCGAGGGTGAACTCGATCGCGCGCACGCGCTCCTGCATGGACACCGACTCGATGGGCAGGTACTGCACGCCGTACTGCTCGAGCATGAACTTCACCATGCCGTCGATGCGCAACACCGAGTCCCAGGAGACGCCGGCGCGTACGCCGTCTTCCTTGAGCAGCGAGGGGTGCGGGCGCAGGAAGAACACCGTGCCGCGCGCCACCCAGCTCATGTACTCCTGGAATTGATCGCTGCGCAGGAGCTCGCCCAGTACGGTGGTGTGCTCGGCCGCGTAGGCCAGGTTGTCGAAGGCGCGGTCGGAGACGAAGCCGCCCGACTGGCCCTTCTCGACCGCGACCTGAGGGTCGAACACGCGCCGCTGGTACTCGCCGACGAGATCCATGTCGGTGCGCAGCGCGTCGAGCGAGGCCTCGAGTTCCGCCAGCACCGCGCGCGCGACTTCCGTGATCATGGGCAGCCCGTAGCGGCGGCTCACGTAGCGACAGAGGGTGGTCTTGCCGGTGGCGTGGCTGCCGACGAAGTAGACGCGCATGGTGGCCTGGGTACCACGCCGGTGTGACAGCGCGGCGCCGCTACCAGAAGCGCAGCGGGCTCGGCTTCGGTGCCGCGGCCGCGAACACCAGGCACTCGTGCTCCGGATCGACGATGGCGTCGACCGGCACGAACGCCAGGTTCTCCGCCACGACCGGCGCGTACGCCCCGCCCGCGACGCCGTTCGACACCTTGACGTCGGCGACCTCCGCGCTGCCCGCACCCGCCGCGCCGACGAGCCGCACGGTGAACGCGCAACCGCGCGCGACCGCGTCCTCGGTCGTCGTGGCCACCTGCACGGTCCAGTCGTCCGCGGCGCCCGCCCTCCCGGGGGTGAACGTCACGCTTGCCTCCGGCCACGCGGGCCGCCCACTGCCGTACACCCAGGCGTCGAAGTACGCCTCCAGGTCCACGCCCAGCGAGGACTCGAGCGCCGCCTGTACGTCGGGCACCGAGAGCGCACGCGGCAGGCCGCTGCCGATGAGCTCGGTGATCGCGGCGAGCACCTGCGCACGCGAGTACATGACCTCGAGCTGGCGGAAGAGGATCAGCGGCCCGGGACCGTAGACGTCGCCATAGTAGAGCGACAGCTCGGGGCGCTCATCGGGCACCAGGTAGTACGACGAGGCCACCGAGAAGGCCTTCCACGCCTTTGCGGTCTCGGCGCCCACGCCCGCGGCCAGCTCCTCGTCCTCGAAGACGTAGGTCAGGTACTCGGCCATGGCCTCCTTCCAGACGAAGTCGTAGGTGTCGGCGAGCGTGGCCTGGTCGCCGGCCCACTGGTGCACGATCTCGTGCATCGTCGTGTGCGTGAGGCCGTCGGCGTACGCCGAGCTGGACGAGCCCAGGTAGTCGGCAAGCGCGATGTTGCCCGGGTGCTCGAAGCCCGCCCAGTGGGTCGGGCCGACCACGAAGCGCAGCGCGTCGCCGTACGGGTAGGCGCCGAAATGATCGATCATCCACGCGAAGTGCGCCGAGACCGAGGCGACGTCGAAGCCCTGCGCGATCATCGAGCCCGGCTGATCGAAGAGCGTCGCCGTCACGCCGCCCCAATCGCCGAGCGAGACCGCGGTCCACGCCGGCGAGCGCGCCAGCAGGCCGAAGGTGCTGTACGTCGGGCCGCCTGGGAAGGCGAAGTCGCAGGTGGTCTGCGTGGGCGCCGCGGTGACCACGCCCGAGCACAGCACCTGGGTGCCCTCGTCGTGGGTGACCACGAAGCGGTAGGTCGGGAACAGGTTCGGGCGCGCGTCGCAGGGGCCGTGCAGGTCGCAGCCGCCGACCCACGAGACCAGGTAGGTGAACATGCCGCCCGCGCCGTCGGGCTGGCTGGCGAAGCCGAC
>JBKJOI010000591.1:0-10929 GCA_046595695.1 Haliangiales bacterium
GGGCGGTGGCGGCGCCTTGGGCGGCGCCTTGGGCGGGATCACCTCGGCAAGCGCCGGCTCGGGCGGCGGCGGCGGTGGCGGTGGTGGCGGTGGTGGTGGTGGCGCGGGCGGGCGCTCGCGGACCTCGATCGTGGTGGCGGCGGCGCGGACCTTGTCGTCGTCACCTCCGCCCAGCCAGGAGCCGACCCCGACGGTGCCGAAATGCAGGATGAGCGAGCCGACCAGCGAGACCACGATGAACAGCAGCGCGTCGCGATCCGTGCGATCGAACGCATCGAGCTTGCGCTGCGCCGGCGTGAGCGGCTGGCCCCCGCGCCCGGCCACGCGCGCACGGGCCGCGGCGCGGCTTTTGCGGCGGCGCTCGGCGAGCCGTGCGGGCGCCGGGCCCCGCGTGGCGGGAGACGACGGGTCCATGCTCAGTTCGGCGCCGGCGCCGGCGTCGGCGCGCGCTCGACGTCGAGCGCGAAGGTGGACACACCGTTCTGCTTGACCAGATCGATGAGATCGATGACGCGTCCGTACTCGACGCCCTTGTCGGCCGCGAGCACCGCCTGGGTCTTGGGATCCCGGTCGGCCTGCGCGCGCACGAAGGCCGCCGTGGCGGCGGGCGTGCTCGGCTCGCCGTTGAGCAAGAGCTCGCCTTCCTTGGTGACGGTGAGGTTGATCGTCGAGGGCACGGCGCCACCGGCGCTGGCCGCCTTGGGCAGCTCGACCTTGAGGCTCGCGCGCATGATGGCCGCGCTGGTGACCATGAAGATGACCAGCAGCACGAGCACGATGTCGACGAACGGGATCACGTTGATCGAGGACAGGATGCCCTCGTCGTCCTGGGCACCCGCGAAGCTACGTAGCGCCATGGCTCAGCTCGCCGCCCGCTTGGTCTCGGTGGCGCGCGCGGCGCCGGCATTGTCGGCCTTCAGCTCGGCGAGCAGCACGCGCGCGAGCATCTCGGCGTCGACCATCGCGTTCTTCACCTTGCTCTTGTACGAGTTGTTGGCGACGACCGCGGGGATGGCCACGAGCAAGCCGATCGCGGTGGCCAACAGCGCCTCGGAGATGCCGGCCATGACCGCCGAGCTGGCGTCGCTCATGTTGACCGAGAGGTCTCGGAAAGAGCGGATGATGCCGAGCACGGTGCCGAACAGGCCGATGTAGGGCGCGTTCGACGCCAGCGTCGCCAGGAAGCCGAGCCGCTGCTCGTAGCGCACGCGCTCGCGGCCGAGCGCGCCGGCGATGAGGTCCTCGACCGACTCGGGGCCCTTCTCGTAGGCGACCAGGCCGGCGAGCACGGCGTTGGTCTCGAGGGTGTCGTGCTTGCGCAGCGCGTTGGCGGCGCCCTCGTAGTCCTGCTTGTCGAGGTTACGGATGAGCTCGCGGCGCACCGCGTCGGCGTCGATCGCGTGACGGGTATAGAAGAGGAAGCGCTCGACGATCACGCCGATCGACACCACCGACAACACGATGAGCAGGTACAGCACCCACTCCGACTCGAAGATGGGCAGGTCGAGCAAGGTCTTGACGAGCGAGGCGGTCTCCATACTTCTTGGCCTTTCAGCGAGAGCTGCGAATCAGCGAGAGTTACGAACGGCGCGGCGGCGCGGATTCACGCTCGGATTGAGATGCCCGGAGACGCCGCCATAGAACAACTCCACGATCCGCTCGCTCTCGTCAGCGAGCACGCCGCGCGCGCCATCGGCGAGCCAGCGGAAGAAAAAACCGTGGACCAGGCCGTTCAGCACGCACGCCGCCTCGTCCACGTGGCTCGTGCCCAGGTCGCCCGGACCGCTCTCGCGCCGGAACCAGGCGACCAGGTCGGCGAAGTGTGCGGTGGGCTGGCGGGCCTTGGCCGGGCTGGCCTCGCCGGTCGCGTGCAGGCTGAAGATGGCCTGCACGACCTCGCGCTGGCGATCCGATAGATCGAGGTGGCGGCGCACCAGCGCGGTGAGCCGGCGGCGGAACGGGGTCGCGGGCGCCGGGCGGGCGCTGAACATGGCCGCGACCTCGCGGTCGAGCAGCTGCAACAGCGCGGCGAAGATGGCCTGCTTGCTTTCGAAGTAGGCGTAGAGCGCGGGCGCGGTGAGCCCGATCTCCGCGGCAATCTCCTGCAGTGACACCGGGTTGGGGCCATTGCGCGCGAGCAGGCGCGCGGCCGCGTGCAGGATTTCCTCGCGCGTCTGCTCGATCACACGCTGGCGGTGCTGGCGGGTGGCCGGGACGCGGCGGGGGCGGGAACTGGGGATTGGTTTACTCACGTTCACTGCACTTAATCGACGTTCAGCAGGCTAAAGGCTGCTTCGGCCCGGGTCAAGCGCCGCGGAACGGGGTGGGATCGGGATCACACCCCGCGAAGGTGGCGGCCGGCGCCGCCCTTGATCGGCACGGACCGGCAGCCCAAGATGGCCGCGCCACCATGTCGACCAGGGCCAACCCGTCACCCGCGCCGCACGGAGCGGCGCCATGACCCGGCGCGAGGACGGCGCCGCGGCCGAGCAGCTCGCCGCCGAGCACTTGGTCGGCCGCGGCTACCGTATCGTCGACCGCAACTACCTGATCCGCGCCGGCGAGCTCGATCTCATCGTCGGGGCCCCCGACGGCACCCTGTGCTTCGTCGAGGTCCGTTCGCGGGCCGGCGTGGGGTTCGGGAGACCCGCCGAGACCGTCACCCACGCCAAGCGTCGCCGCCTGATCGCGGCGGCTCGGCACTACCTGGCGACGCGGGTGCGGGGCGAGCCGCCGTGCCGCTTCGATGTCGTCGAGATCGTGGGCGAGGGCAGGGGCAAGACGATCGAACACATCGCCGACGCGTTTCGCCTCGACGACTTCTGAATCAGGGCGGGAGGGCGGGGCGAGCCCGCCCTAGTTGTTGTTACAGCCCGGGTACTCGGGATTGTCGCGGCGACCAGAGAGATTGCAGCACTCGTTGTCGGCATTGGCCGAATCGCAGGCTGCCGGAACGGCGATTCCACCCTCCGGAACCTCGACGTAGTCCTTGCAGATGCACATCTTCTTGCAGCAGAACGGACCGACCGTCACCGGGATCGCGCAGGTGAAGCCGCCCTTGCAGGGCGACTCGGGCGACTTGTCGCAGTCGTCGTCCGACGAGCACTCGCCGGTGCACAGGTCCGGCGCCGTGCTCTGCATGTGGAGGCAAGTGCGCGACTGGCACTCGAGGGCGGGTGAAGCGACCACGGTCTGCTGCCCCGTTCCGGCGTCCGCACCAATGAAGCAGATGCGACCGACCGGGTTTTCCGAGCAGGCGCTGACCATCAGCGCCGATAGGGCACACACCGCAAAAGCTACGATACGAATTCGCGTCATTCGGGCTCCTCGAAGTCGCGCCATCATATCGACGGACCCCCTCGTGTCAACAGAATCGGCGGCCTGTCAGCGGTGGTAGCCGACGCACTGAGACGCACTGACTCCGGATTCCAACCCTGCGCCGTTGTTTGAGAAGCGACCGGCGTTTGCCTTGACAAGCCGCGGGGCGCCTTCCTATGCTGCGCGGCGTCGGATGGGCTTTTGAATGAAGTGTCGCCAGCCGGCGCGACGAACAATTCGCAGCTCCAAGGCCTGAG
The DNA here is from genome assembly GCA_046595695.1 of Haliangiales bacterium. GTDB lineage: Bacteria > Myxococcota_A > Polyangia > Haliangiales > SHYZ01 > JBKJOI01. Next base: position 3,576 of record JBKJOI010000591.1, read on the forward strand.
GCGTGCGGCGCCGTTGCCGCGCAGGAGTGACGCATGATCGGTAGCACCCCGAAGCTTTGGTCTGTCGTGACGAGCGCTGCTGCAGCGGCGCTCGTCTTCTTGGTCGTTTCCCTGGCCGCGCCCGCGTCGGCCCACGCCCAGAAGAAGGGCGGCGACGACGGCGAGATGGAGTTCGAGGCCGACGCGGTCGAGAAGTCCGGCCCGCCTTCCAAGACCCTCGAGCGCGCCAAGAAGCTCTACGACAAGGGCGACTACTACTCCGCGTCCATCGAGTTCTACAAGGTCATCAAGGGCGAGAGCGGTGACTCCGAGACGAACCGGCAGAAGGCCGAGTTCTACATGGGCAAGACGCTCTACCAGATGAAGTTCTACGCGGCCTCGCTGGCCTACTTCGATCGCATCGTCGAGGCCGGTGGCGCGCATCGCTACCACGCGATCACGCTCAAGTGGCTCGCCGCGCTCGCCAAGGTGCTGCCCGAGTCGGCCGGCATCCTCGAGAAGATCGGCAAGTACTCGCGCGAGGATCTCGAGGACAAGTCGCTCGATTCGGTGCGCCCCGAGCTCTACTACTACCTGGGTCGCCACTACTATTTCGAAGGCAAGCTGGACCAGGCGATCGAGCTCTTCCGCTCGGTGCCCTCGGACAGCGAGTGGTACGTGAAGGCCAAGTTCTTCGAGGGCGTGGCCTGGGTGCTCGTGCCCAAGGGCCAGGAGGCCATCGACGCCTTCAAGGAGATCCTCACCATCGCGCGCGAGCCCACGCTGCGGAAGAAGTACAAGCGTGAGGACGTGAAGGAGTACGAGGAGCTCGCCTACCTGTCCATGGCGCGCGTCTTCTACTCGACCGGTCAGAACGAGACCGCGATCAAGTACTACGAGAAGATCCCGCAGGACTCGCCCGACTGGCTCGACTCGCTCTTCGAGGCGTCGTGGGCTTACTTCCGCCTCAAGCGCAACAGCAAGGCGCTCGGCAACATCCATACGCTGTCGGCGCCGTACTTCGAGGGCGTCTTCTACCCCGAGTCGGTCGTGCTCAAGGCCGTCATCTACTTCAACTACTGCCGCTACGACCGCGCCCTCGAGTCGGTCGCCGAGTACCAGGCGCTCTACCCGCCGCTGCGCGACGAGCTGCGCAAGATCGTGAAGCTGAACGCCGACGACAACGCCGAGTTCTACAAGTTCGCCAAGAAGATCCGCGTCGGCGAGGCCGGCCTGCCCGACAACGTGCAGCGCCTCGCCGCCACCTCGCTGCAGGATCGCAAGCTGCTCAAGACCTTCGCCTACGTCGACGAGCTCGAGCGCGAGATCAACCAGTACGAGGCCTCGGACAAGGCGTGGAAGACCACCGCCATCGCCGGCGAGGTCCTCCAGGAGCTCACCGTGCAGAAGTCGCTCGCCGAGGCCGAGGCCGGCCGTCTGGCGCGCGAGCGCATCCAGCGCCTCATCAAGGAGCTGAACGAGCTCGGCAACGACGCCCGGTCGGTCAAGATTGCCGTCCTCGAGGCCAAGGTCGGCCAGAAGCGCGCCGAGTTCCTGAAGGAGCAGATCTACAAGGACAACAAGGCCGAGTCCATCCTCGTGGACGACGAGCATTTCCAGTGGGATTTCAATGGTGAATACTGGAAAGACGAGCTCGGCTTCTATCGCTACCGCATCTCCTCCAAGTGCCTGCGGAATCGCTAGGCAGCCCTTGAACTCACGGCGGACGCTTGCCAAGGTGAGCCCCGTTTGATTAGACTTGTCGAAGTCGGCGTCCTCGCCTCGCCCAGGGCCGCGCTCGACCTCGCCCAAGCGGCCCTCCCGGGTCTCGTAGTTTCGGTTCGATTCGGCACCATCCGCACGTTCGCAGGAACAAGTTCCCAGGAGAAAAGCCATGAGTAAGCTGCGGCAGCTAGCAGGGATGTGCCTTGCGCTCGGCGCGGTCAGTCTCGTCGCCAACCAGGCGGCGTGGGCCGACGCGAAGTACACGCGCAAGCTCAACGAGGTCAAGGTCCAGCAGACCGAGCGGACCAAGAAGCTCGAGACCAAGAAGGCCGAGTCGATCGCTCAGCCGGAGATCACGGCGGACGACTTCCTCAGCATCGAGGCGGAGGTCCAGAACATCCGCGACGAGCTGATCGAAGAGTACAAGGGCGCGATCGACGACACCGAGAACGACGATCCGCGCAAGCCCGAGCTCATGTTCCGGCTGGCCGAGGCGTACTCGCAGAAGCAGCGCTACTTCCACTCCATCGCGATGGAGACCGCGGCCAAGATCGACAAGGAGCCCAACAAGGGCAAGAAGGCCGATCTCGCCAACAAGAAGAAGAAGTACGAGAACGAGGAAAAGAAGTGGCTGAAGGAGGCGGTCACCGCCTACCTCGCCCTCGCCGGCAAGCAGGAGTTCAAGGGCTATGCGCGCATGGACGAGGCGCTGTTCTTCCTCGCCTACACGCTGCAGCAGGCCGGCCGCAAGCCCGACGCCTTCAAGGTCTACCAGCGGCTGACCAAGGACTATCCGCAGTCCAAGTTCATCCCCGACGCGTACCTCGCCATCGCCGATCAGTTCTTCGCCGAGAACAACCTGGAAGAGGCCGAGCGCTTCTACGACAAGGTGCTCAAGTTTCCCAAGGCCTCGGTGTACGCCTACGCCCTCTACAAGAAGGGCTGGGTCTACTACAACCAGGCGCGCGCCAAGGACTCGTACGCGGCCTGGTCGAAGGTCGCCGAGCTCACCCAGGGCAAGAAGAAGGACGCCGCGCTCAACAAGGCGTCCAAGAAGGACTGCGTGCGCGCCTACTCCGAGTTCGGCGCCGCCGATCTCGCATACAAGGCATTCCAGCGCATCGACGCCGACTACGCGCTCAAGATGTACCAGATCCTGGGCGAGTTCTATCTGGAGCAGGGCAAGATGGACAAGGTCATCTTCGTCCACCGCGATCTGATGACCATGGCGCCCAAGGACCAGCTGGTCTGCGAGTGGGAGTACACGGTCGTGCGCGCGATGCTCACCATCGGCACGCCCGAGCAGAAGGTCAAGGAGCTCGGCAACCTGACCAAGCTCTACGACTTCCTGGTCAAGAACAAGGTCCTCAAGGAGACGCCGCTCGGTGAGTGCCGCGACAACACCGAGGCGACCGTCCGCGAGCTGACGCTCATCTGGCACCAGGAGGGCGTGAAGACCCTCAACTACACGACGCTCGGCTACGTGCACAGCCTCTACAAGCTGTACATGGAGTACTTCTCCACCACCGACGACGCGCCGTCCATGCAGTTCTACTACTCGGAGCTCCTGTGGATGCGCGCCGAGGGCGAGAAGAACCAGACGCTCGCGGCCTCGCGCTGGGAGGACGCCGCGGTCGAGTACACGCGCGTCGTCGAGATGAACAAGGTCGAGCCGAAGCTGGTCAAGGACGCCGCGCTGGCCACCGTGCTGGCGTGGAAGAACGCGCTCGCCGTCGACATCGCCGGTGAGGCGCCCCCGCCGCCCGACGAGAAGGCCGGCGACGTGCTGGAGAAGCCGCAGGAGATCCCCGAGAAGCAGCTCAAGATGCTCGCGGCCTTCGACATCTACATCAAGTACGTGAACGACCCGAAGGACGAAGAGCTCGTCACCATGAAGTTCCTCAAGGCGCGCATCTACTGGCGCTACAAGCACTTCGCCGAGGCGGTGCCGCTGTTCGAGGAGATCCTCACCAAGCACAAGAGCCACGAGAGCGCCGAGTTCGCCGTGAACCTGCTGCTGGACTCGTTGGCGCGCTCGGGCAACACCGAGGGCCTCATCAAGTGGGTCGACGACCTGCTCTCGCCCAAGTGGGCGTCGTACATCGAGGAGCACGAGGACCAGAAGGGCAAGCTCGAGGCGCTCAAGCGCCAGTCGATGCGCAAGCACGCCGAGCGGCTCGAGAAGGACGGCAAGTACTACGAGTGCGGTCGCGCCTACGTCGACATCTTCCAGCGCTACGCCACGACCGCGGGCGACGACCTCCACATCGTGCTCTACAACGCGGGCGTCTGCTTCGAGAAGGCCAAGTCGTTCTCGAACGCCATCACCATCCGCGAGGAGCTGGTCAAGCGCTACCCGAAGGAGAACACCGCGCAGAAGTCGCTCTACGCGCTGGGCGTCAACAAGGCCGCCATCGGCGAGTTCAAGTCGTCGGCGGAGTATTTCGAGCGCTACGCCAAGCAGTTCGGTGGCGAGAAGGACGCGCACACCGCGCTCGGCAACGCCGTCTTCTTCCGCAAGGGCGTCGGTGACGACGAGCAGGCCCTCGAGGACACCAAGTTCTTCGTCAAGCAGTACAACGGCAAGCAGCCCGCCGAGGCCGCCAACGCCTTCTTCTCGATGGCGGGCATCTACGAGAAGAACCGCAAGTACGACGATCTCGTCGACCACCTGAGCGAGTACCTCAAGCGCTTCGGTACCAAGGGCGGCGTCGACCGCCAGATCATCGCGCACGTGAAGATCGGCGAGATCCTGTGGCGCCAGTCCTGCCCGGTACGCGGCCCCGGCGGCTCGTGCATCGACGTCAAGCGCCAGCGCGCCTCGAAGGCGACCAAGCGCGGCAAGAAGCGCGGCGCGGGCATCACGCAGTGCGGCCCCGAGTCGAAGATCCGGCTGACCGTGATCGATCGCAAGGCCGGCCTCGCCAAGGAGGCGCGCCAGCACTTCGCCACCGCCGAGAAGCTGTGGAAGGGCGGCAAGGCGGTCAACGAGGTCCCGGGCAAGGACGAGGCGGAGAAGCAGGGCCGCGCCGCCGAGATGGTGTACTGGCTGGCCGCGGCCAAGTTCTACCAGGCCGAGTCCAAGTACGAGAACTTCCTGAGCCTCAAGTTCCCCGACAAGCTCGACTTCAGCCCCACCAAGGAGAAGAAGAAGAAGGAGTCGGAGAAGCGCTTCAAGAAGTGGATCGAGGACAAGACCAAGGCGCTCATGTCGGCGAAGACCGACTACATGGCGATCGTCGACCTGCAGCCGCACTGGGGCGTGGCCTCGGCCGCGCGCGTCGGGCAGATGTACCAGAACTACTCCGACGCGGTGTTCACCGCCGAGATCCCCAAGGACGTCCAGGCCTTCGAGGACGCCACCGAGGCGTACTGCGACGTCCTCGGCGAGGAAGCCGGCAAGCTCGAGGACAAGTCGGTCGAGGCTTACACCTACTGCCTCGACACCGCGCTCAAGCTGAACTGGTTCAACGAGTGGTCGCAGACCTGCGAGGCCGAACTCTCGCAGATCCGTCCGCAGGACTTCCCGTCGGCCGCCGAGATCCGTTCGGCGTCCAACGAGATCCCGCTCACCCTGGACATCTCGCCGGTCGTCGGCGACATCAAGAAGTAGCGAGGACGACCATGAAGACCATGAAAAACACCATGCGCACCGGCCTCGCGGCCGCCTGCGCCTTCGCGCTCTTCGGCTGCGGAGCCGCCAAGCCGACCACCAAGGGCGAGCAGGCTGGCCAGGCCCAGAACGCGGCGCCGCCGCCCCTCATCAAGGAGTCGGGCGCGCCCAAGATCGACCGCAAGGTCTCGAAGGAGGCCACCGCCGACTTCAAGGCAGCGGTCGGTTTCTACGAGGACAAGGCCAAGGACGGCCTGACCAACGACGAGTGCATCGCCTCGGCGCAGAAGTTCGAATCGGTCGGCTCCGAGCACGACAAGCTGGTCGAGGCCTGGTTCAACGCCGGCGTCGCGTACCAGCGTTGCGGTATGACCAAGGAGGCCGAGGCCTCGTACCAGAAGGCGCTCAAGATCAATGGAGCGCACGCGCCGTCGCTCAACAACCTGGGCGAGATCTACTACCGCGGCGGCAACGACAAGGTCGGCCAGCAGTACTTCGAGCAGGCCATCAAGGCCGACGGCACCGTCGGCGCGCCATACGCCAACCTGGCGTGGATCCTCTACGACCGCATGCGCGCCGCGCCCAGCGACGCGGAGAAGGCGAAGTGGGAGAAAGAAGCGCTGTTCCAGCTGAAGAACGCGCTCGCCGTCGACAACGACAACGTGGTCGCGCGCGTCCTCATGGCGATGGTCTACATGGAGGGCTCGGACAAGAACAAGAACCGGCTCGACATCGCGGCCCTCTTGCTCGACGGCGTCATCAAGAACAAGCCGACCCTCAAGGACGGCGCCTCCGACGACGAGAAGAAGGTCTTCGAGAAGGAGATGGCGCGCTACGAGCAGAACATTCGCTACCCGCTGCTCTACAACGCGCTCGGCCTGCTCTACATGAAGCGCAACGCGATCGGCAAGGCGCTGACCTACTTCCGCAAGGCCGTCGAGCTCGACCCCAACTTCGTCGAGGCGCGCCTCAACCTGGGCTTCACGGTGCTCGGCTTCCGCAAGTACGAGGAGGCGGGCGATCACTTCACGGCCGTGCTCAAGCTGCAGCCTAAGAACTACGACGCGAAGATCGGCCTGGGCGTGGCGCTGCGCGGCCAGCGCAAGATCGACGACGCCGAGACCGCGTACACCGAGGCCTCGGGGCTGAACAAGGAGCGGGGCGACGCGTACTACAACCTAGGCGTCCTGTGGATGGACTTTCGCACCAACGATCCGGATCAGAAGAAGAACCGGGCGGCGTACCGGACCGCCAAGGGCCACTTCCAGACCTACCTCGGCAAGTCGGACGCCAAGGGTGACAAGAAGAAGGAGGCCCAGGACAACATCGAGGCCTGTGACAAGGCGGTCACCACGCTCGATCAGGTCATCCAGCAGATGGAGAGCCAGCCGCCGCCCGAGCCCACTCCCGCGCCGGCCGCGGCACCCAAGTAGCTGTAATAGTTGGAGAGCCGCGTGGGTACTCCGCGGCTTCTCCAATTCGTCCCGGTGAGTTAGACTTTTTTCACTTTTCTTGGAACCAGGCCCGGAACTCGTTGTCGAAGTCTCGTGACGCGTTTTCCGAGCCCGCAGCAGAAGGAGCGAAGCATCATGAAGCGCGCGCTCGTGGCCTCGGTACTCGTGTTCGTTACGTTTGGTCTCGTGGTCGGTCTCGGAACTGGCTCGGCTTTCGCCCAGAAGAAGGGCAAGAAGGCTGACGCGGCCGACACCGGCAACAAGGTGAAGAACTACGACTTCTCGGGCGACAACATCGAAGGCGAGTTGATCAAGCCCGACGGTGAGATGGTCAATTCGCGAAAGTTCGCCGAGCACACCAGCCTGATCCGGGTACGCCAGGACTTCATCAAGGAAATCGTGAAGTCGGCCGACAATCTCTAGCTAGTCGGCTCCGTCCCCGCACCACGCTGTCACGCTCGTCGCACTTTCGTCCGCATACGCAGGACGCAGCAGCAGGACGCCACTTGGCGTCGACGAGGAACCCATGGACGGCGTGAAGATCCCCCTCACATTCCGCATCTACAAAGGCGACCAGCTGCTC